>NZ_CP085161.1 GCF_022788695.1 Pseudosulfitobacter sp. DSM 107133 | reverse complement strand
CCGCCTGCCCTCTAAATATCGCTTTTTCAGCAATTTATCCCTTTAAAGTGTCATCTACACGGAAAAATGAGTCTTAACAACGATTTTCACGCGGTGGCTTATGCACTCCCGCAGCACGATCGAGTCTAGATGCGGCGACAAGCTATAGTGAGCGGCGAAAAAGGCGGCCCAACATATGGAACCAACGGTGCGGCCTTCTGCGCAGCACTCAACTCGAACGGCGCGGTAAAAATACTTTAACCTACTGTTTTAAAATACATTTATGTAACTGCACGGCTGTCAAACGGCACATGGCTTGAAGCGTCGAAACGCCTAGCGGATCCGCAAACACGACAGCCACGCAGCGAGCTGCATCAGAAAAGTTCTACATCTGAACCGTGGTCACTTGGTTCCGTCAAACACATCGCCCATGCCACTCCAACACATAATAAATCGTGTCAGTGCCATAGGAGACAACGAGAATCGGCTGGGTTGCCCCAGCCGATTCTTTGCGTCACGCGGCGTCTTTGGGGCCCCAGGGGATGATCGCCTGCAGGGACAGATCGTCCTGGCTTGCCGCCTTGCCGAGGTTGGCGTTGAAGCCGTGGTCGCGGATGGTCAGCGTGAAGTAGTCGGCGCCGGTCTCCTTGTTCTGCTTCTTCCAGATGCCGCCGCACTCAACCAGCTTGCCACGCGGGGAGCGGCCGAGGACGCGGTGTGTGGGGGCCATCGGGTTCGTGCTCGCGACGGGTTCGACTGTGATGTCGAGGTCGAAGGTCAAGGTCGAGATGGAGCCGACGCCCTTGGCGGTTTCGATGTCGGCGCTGGTGAATTTGATGCAGTTCGTGGTCATTGCTCTTCTCCTTGTTTGCGTTGCAGCACGACGTGCGGTCATGCAGCTGGCCAAGGCCCGACCACTCCGAAGGCGAAGCGCAGCGGAGAGGGGCAGGCGCCGGTCTTTTTGCTGCGCGAGGAATGGCCCACCCCTGTTCTTTGGTGGGTCAGGGGAAAAAGATCGGCGACAACCTTTGTGGACGGGACGACAGCTGCGACCAGCGTGTCATGCAAAGCAACACATCGGGAGAAGTGCCCTGGCCACGAAGGAAACTGGGTGAACGGCCGAGGGAGATGCCACGAGTGTCTTGACTCCTTCCAAATTCACCGAAGATGAGACATAGTCCAGACGTCAAAGTCGCATCCCCAGGATCACTAACGTGCCGATAGTCTTCGCTGAAGCGCCCACGATGCGGAGGAGTGCTCGGCGCGATCAGAGCGTGGAACGAAAGACCGGGTCGCCACGAGACACAGCAACCACCCAATAGCCCTAGATGACAGCCCGGCTGGTTGGTTAGGTCAGAAAATGCGACAGGACATTTGACCAAGGGCCGCCGCTACCAACGGACGGGACATCCTCTCTAGCTCCGGCAAGCGTCGGCGACTTGTCCTTCCAGTGCTCATGCTATACGTCATTGACACATACACCGCCGAAACCTATATGGGACAAGAGATGACGCGATTGCAGACAGTGGTCGAACTGCCCGAATTCCAAAGGCGCGCCAAGGCAATCATGTCGGACCAGGAGCGTGAGGCGGCGATCAACTTCATTGCCGCCAATCCGGAAGCGGGCGTCTCTCTTGGCGGCGGATTACGCAAAGTCCGCATCCCGAGAGAGGGGAGCGGCAAGAGTGGCGGCTTCAGGACGGTGTATGTCTTTGGCGGGACCCATATGCCGATCTTTCTGATTACGGTCTTTGCCAAGAATGAGAAAGCCAACCTGTCAAAGACCGAACAAGCTGCTGCGGTAGAGATGAGCAAGGCGCTTGTCGCGAAATATGGAGACGCAACATGAGTGCATTTGAAACCGTATCCAAGGGCCTCGAAGAGGCTCTGGCCTTCGCGAATGGCGATTTGGCCGACGCCAAAGTGCATGAAGTTTCCGTGGCGGAGGTCGATGTCGCCGAAGTCCGGCAACGGACGGGCCTGTCCCAGGCCGAGTTTGCGAAGAGCATTGGCGTCGCGAAAGGTACGCTCCTGAACTGGGAACACGGGCGCCGGCACCCGACAGGCCCAGCACAGGTTCTGCTGGCATTGATCGCCAAGAAGCCTTCCGTCGTACAGGACCTCTTGCGCGGGGCGTGAACCGGGGCCTAAGCCCCGATCCTCTTGATGCGGATTCCGAGCTTGCGGGCCTTGTCGACGATGTTCTCGGTGATGCCCGAACCGGGCGTGGCAATCAGACCCTGTGGCATGGTTTCGAGCATCTTGTCGTTGCGCTTGAAGGGGGCGGCCTTGCCGTGGCTCTTCCAGTCGGGCTTGAAGACCACCTGGGTGATCCCACGGGTATCTGCCCAGCGGGCCGCGATCATCTCGGCGCCTTTGGGCGTGCCACCATGCAGCAGCACCATGTCGGGGTATTTCGCATGGGTGGCATCGAGGACGGACCAGATCAGATCGTAAGCCTGATAGTCCCCGCCTGAGAAAGCGATCCGCGTGCCTTCGGGGCAGTGCACCTCGGTCTCCTTGCGACGCTTGGCCGAGAGATAGGCCCGGCTGTCCACCACGGCGGAGGTGAGGCCGCGATGTGAGACCTTGGATCCGGTGCGGGGGAGCCAGGGCGAACCGGTGGCGGCCGAGAAGTGGTCTACGGCCAGATCGCGCATCTGCTCGAAGGCGTCGCGATGGTCCCAGAGCTTGAGCCCGATCAT
The DNA here is from genome assembly GCF_022788695.1 of Pseudosulfitobacter sp. DSM 107133. Lineage (NCBI taxonomy): Bacteria > Pseudomonadati > Pseudomonadota > Alphaproteobacteria > Rhodobacterales > Roseobacteraceae > Pseudosulfitobacter > Pseudosulfitobacter sp. DSM 107133. Next base: position 103,010 of record NZ_CP085161.1, on the reverse strand, counting down.
CTGGAGGCGCTCGAGTTCGACCGAGGCGACCTCGGAGCCGTCCTGTAGCCCCAAGCTTTCCCTGACCTCGAATTCGTTGTCGTCGAGAAGCTTCTGGATATGGGTGAGCCGACGATGGAAGATCGAGGTGAGGGACCAGAGCATCTCTTCGAGATTGTCTTCCAACTGGCTGCCAGTGAGGAGGCCGATGGTGGTGTCAAAGAGGGTCGCCATGGCGAGTTCGACTTCGTCGGGCTGGGGCAGGGGGCGGTGATCGGTCTCGCCGGGTCCCGGTGTTGCGCCGTGAAGTGCCAGGTGGTCGAGGATGCCGGAGGTCACGCCGGTCTCCTCTTGGATGTCTGTCTGATGGGGCATTGTCTGGTTCCTCTGTTTGATCTGACCCGATTTGGATGGGGCGATATCAGGACCGGCGGCGACCGGGCCGCATCCGTCAGGATCGGAGCGCAGCGGAGAATGCGCCCAAGGCCGGAAAATTGCTCCCGCGAGGAATGGCCCGAAGGGGCAGGGGAATTTTCTGGTTCGGGGGGCATTGCTGCCCGGGCGAGGGGCACTCTGCCCCGACCCGCCGGTCCATCGCTCCCCTTATCCAAACGGGATCAGATCGAACCCGCGGAACCTTTGCCCTGTCCGGCATCACCGGGGAGACTGGCGCTCATCCGTCCTCGATCTCCAGACCGTTTGCCTTCATGGCCCCTAACAGAGACCGGCGCAGCGCATCTCTGCCAAATGTCCGCAGATCATCGTTGAAATCGCCCAGTTCAGGGACGAGATAACCGCAGGAAATTCCTCGATATTCCAGTTGGTTACGCAATCTTATGGATGCATTGCGTCCGGCATCGTCATTGTCCCGCGCGATCCAGATGCGCTGAATCCCCGGCGATGGAATGAAGAGGCCGAGATGGGTGGCGGTGAGACAGGAGGCGAGGTCGAACTCCGGGAGAGCCGTTCCGATTGAGAGGGTGTTTTCGAGCCCTTCGCCGACGATGAGATCCGAGCGACCCGCGCCGGCCCAGAAGCGGATGGCATGGCCGTGCAGCTGCCCAAGGATCCGTTTGGGTCTCTCGATCGTGGCCAACCCGTCGGTAGACGGGTCGAGATAGACCCGCGCGCATCCGGTGATCTGGCCCCGTTTGTCGGTGATCTTTGCGAGCAGGGCAGGGGCCCTTCGCGGCTGATCGGGATCGTCCTCGCCCTGCCGCAGGAAGACTCGAGGGTGATAGCGCAGGGCAGGTCCAAGCCGTGTGATGCCGCGCCCCTGCAGATAGGTGGCGGCCGGGGTGCCAAGCACCGGCTTGCCAGCGGCAAAGAGCTTCCGCGCCCGCGCGATGCGTTTGGCGGAGGCTGCATCAGGGCGCTCAGCCCTTTGGGTGTCTCGAGGTGCGGCAGGGCAGGGGGCCTCGCCGAGAAAGGACCGGGCCTCCCTCAGCGTCTCCTTGAGCGTGACCGACCCAAGCCGTTCCTGCAGCAGGTCGATGAGATCGCCATATTCACCCGTCGCGAAATCTTGCCAGGATCCGGCCTTGCGCTCACCTTGAGCTTGCAGACGGATGGCGAGGCTTTGGCCCTTTGCACCGGACGTGTCGCCGACCTGCCAATAATTGCCCTGCTTACGACCCTCGGGGAAATACTGGCGGCAGAAACTCTCGGCACGGTCTGCCAGAGCGGCCGAGAGGTCTGCGATGCTGCGCCGCGCGCTCATGCGGCGACATCCGCTGCGCTGGCACCCACCGGGTGCTCAGCCAGAACCCGCGCCAGCACGTCAGTGCCATCCACTGGGATGAACACCCGAGTCTTCCACTGGATCACCTCGGCAAAACAACCCATCGCTTTCAGACGGGGCAGGGCCGCGCCCGACGCGCCGATCAGCTCAAGTCTCGGCTGTCCCATGACCAACGACCGGCGCAACTGGTAGCCGCCGAGGAGGTTCAGGGTCGTCCTGGCTTCCATCACCGCGCTGAGCACTTCCTGCGGCGACATCTCGATCTGACAATCGAGACCAAGGCGTGAATAGACATTCAGGAGCTGCTCCTGACTGACGAGACGGCCGATAGCGCGCTCCCCGTCCTCGGCCTGCAGGCGGTAAATGCGCATGTTGTCGGCAGGAAGCCGGTCCCAGATCGGCAGGAGGAGGCCGCAGATCAGCGTGATCTTCGATGTGGTGAACTGCGGCACCGCGTCGACCTCAGCCTGCCAGAGCTGTTCGAACATCGCATCGTCTATCTCTTCCCAGTGCGATTTCGAGAACTCGGTGAGGGCGAGGATCTCGGTCGCCATGGGCCGTAGCAGTTTCACCCGCAGGATCGGTACGCCATCCTCATCCATGAAGGCCGGCGCCTTCACCATCAGGGCCGCGCGTTTGGAGGTCTTGTTCCAATAGAGCGTCGCGCCTTTGTTATCAGCGCAGATGGCTTTCACGCGGGACAGGGTGAGCGGATCGTTTCGATCCGTACGCTCAACGGTCAGGGCGGTGGCCGTCGCCCCCGTCGCCTCATGTTCGAAGATCACCTTGCGGTCGACGATCTCGAATTTTTCGGCGCGCAGGGTCTCTAGCCCGACGTCCAGCGTGCCAGCCTGCCGTGCGTCCTCGATGATGGCCGAAAGTAACCCGCCGAAAGCCTCGAAGATCGCGTCCTGCATGTCGATCCGCAGTGCCAGACAGCGGTTCAGGAACTGCTGGATAGGCGGCAGATTCTCTTTCATCGTGCCATCCGCCTCATCGAGTGTCAGCCCGGTCATCTCCTGGAACCTGGCATATGAGCAGGCGTCGATCTTGCCCGCCCGCAGCTTGTAGAAGAACTGTCGCAGCGCCGCGCGTGCGTAGGGGCTCTCAAGATTGTCCTCGGCGCGGAACATGTTCTGGCCGCCGGTTTCGCGCTGCCCCTTGGTGATCGCCCCGAGCGTGTCGAGGCGGCGCGCGATGGTGGAGAGGAACCGTTTCTCACCCTTCACGTCTGTTGCGACGGGTCGAAACAGCGGCGGCAGCGCCTGATTGGTGCGGTTGGTGCGCCCGAGCCCCTGGATCGCATTGTCGGCCTTCCAGCCGGGCTCAAGGAGGTAATGCACCCGCAGGCGCTGGTTCTTGGCCCCGAGATCGGCATGATAGCTGCGCCCGGTGCCACCGGCATCGGAGAAGATCAGGATGCGCTTGGCATCATCCATGAAGGCCTGGGTTTCTCCGAGGTTGGAGGAAGCGGGACGCTTCTCGACCCTGAGCCGCCCCTCCCGCGTCTTCACGATGCGCCGTTTGCGCCCCGTGACCTCGGCCACAGCCTCCCCTCCGAAATGCCAAAGGATCTGGTCGAGGGCACCCTGTACTGGGGCGAGGGCACCGAGATGCTCGACAAGCTCGTCCCGCCGCCGCTCCGCCTCGCGGCAAATGATGTGATTGCCATCGCCATCGACGGCCGGGCGCGAGCGCAGATCCCCGCTCTCGTCGGTGTAAGGCTCGAAGAGCCGCGTCGGGAAGGAATGCATCAGGTAGTCCATGATGTTCTCGCGCGGCGTAAAATCGACCTGCAGATCATCCCACTCCGAAGGCGGGATCTCTTCGAGACGCCGTTCCATCACCGCCTCGCTGGTCGACACCACCTGGATCACCGCCGAATGACCGGCCGCCAGGTCTGCCTCGATCGAACGGATCAGAGAGGGGCATTTCATGGCGGTGATGAGGTGGTTGAAGAAGCGCTGCTTGTTGCTCTCAAACGCCGAGCGCGCGGCGGATTTCGCCTGGGGGTTCAAGGTGCCGGTATCAGACGAAATGCCAGAGGCTTGTAGGGCAGCCTCAAGGTTGGTGTGGATGATCTGTAATCGCGAGGACGCGATAATGCGAAGGTGTCCGAGGTTTATCGTTGTTTTCCTTGTTTTCTGGGTGTCGGCGCAACCTTTGCTGCGCATTATTTTGATTGCAGACCTCAGCGGCTTTCCAACCGTCTGAGGAGACACTCATGTTGAAGTCGCACGACGAGCTGATCGAAGAGCTCTCGCAATCGCTCACGGAGCAGAACTACAATCCCGTGGTTGTGGCCAACCATCGGCTCTATGCCCGCCGGTTCCTGGACTACCTGGCCGAGCGCGACATGCCGGTGGCGCTGGTAACGCCATCGCAGGTCGATCAGTATTTCCGCCACGCTGTCCATTGCTTTCATTCACGCTATGGCCGTCCGCCCAGTTCGCGTTGGCATGGGGTGCCTCGTACGGCGATCTGCAAGTTGCTCCGGCTGGCCCAAGGCACATGGCCACCGGTCGCCGAAATTGCGCCGGATACAGCGCTTCGGCATGCGATCTGCCGTGAATATGGCGCCTGGATGCGTGACGAGCGCGGGCTGGCAGATGAAACAATCGACGCACGGCTCCGGGAGGCGCGGCGCTTTCTGGACTGGTACTTCGGCCGCAGGGGCGCCGACGATCTCTCAGCAATGGCCGTGCGCGATATCGATCACTACATGGACATGCGCGCCATCGGGCTGCGACGGATATCGCTCGCGGGTTCTGCCGCATGGCTCCGTTCACTGCTGCGCTATCTCCATCAGTCAGGGCGAGTTCCGACCGATCTGAGTGCACAGGTCATCGGCCCCATGCTCTATGCCTACGAGGATATTCCCTCGACCCTGGACCGCAGCCAGATCGACATAGTTCTGGAGGCCACCAGAAAGGACAGGTCGCCGAGGGGGCTGCGCGACCATGCGATTCTGCAGATGCTCGCCATCTACGGGCTGCGTCAGAGCGAAATCTGCAGTCTCCGGCTCGACGACATCGACTGGCGCGCGGAATCCCTGCGCATCCGTCACACCAAGACCAACTCCTGTTCCTACATGCCACTACTGACGCCGGTCGGCGATGCGGTGCTCGACTATCTGCGCCTCGGGCGCCCGCAAGTCGAAAGCCGGGAAGTCTTCATCCGCTCCCTCGCGCCCTATACGCGGATGACGAACCTGTATGGCATGGTCAAAAGACGTCTGGCGGCAGCGGGCGTCACCCCGGTTGGGAAACGGGGGCCACATGTCTTCCGCCACGCGCGGGCGGTTGAACTACTACGGGCGTCGGTTCCGCAAAAGATCATCGGCGACGTGCTCGGGCACCGATCGACCGAGTCCACGAATGCCTATCTCAAACTTGCCACCGAAGATTTGCGGGCTGTGGCGCTCGACGTGCCCGGTTCGGAGGTGCTGTCATGAGCGCCTGGCACGATCCCGATCACACCGTTGTCGAGGACTTTCTCCGCACGTCCCGGTTCGGACAGAGAAGCAGCTACACTTACCGGTCTATCCTTCGCAGCTTCGAGGATGTTGCGCGCCGGCACTCAGCAGTGGATCGCCAGATGCTCGAGGACTGGCTGGGTGAAATGGCAACGCGGTGGAAATTGTCGACGCTGTTGAACCAAGTCTGCATCGTTGACCGCTTCCTCGACTATCTGGTCCAGAACGAGTTGATCCCCGGCAATCCCGTCGCAGAGCTTCGCAGGCAGCACAACATCAAACAGAACAAGCCGATCTGGCGGGCTCTTGCCTCCTCCAATCCCGACGAGGCACTCGCCGGGCTGTACCGGCCTGCGCCCTACGGCAGCGTTCTGGGCGGCGTCATGCGTGACCATGTCGCGCTGATGCGAAACCGGGGCTACCAATACGAAGCGCAAGCTCACTGGCTGCTGCGGTTCGACCGATTCCTGCAATCGCATCCGGAACTGGCCGACGAGTCGCTCGAGACGATGCTGTCCCATTGGGCGGCGGCCAAGTCCACCCGCAATCACGCGGCGGAATGCCAGAAGCTGGGACGCATCCTGACAAAGGCGCGACACCGGCTCGATCCGAACATCCCGCCGAAACGCTTCAACCCGCGACCGGAACGAGAGGTGGCGCGGGAGCACCGGCGACCGCATATCTTCAGCCCGGTCGACATCCGGCACATGCTCGATGTGGCCCGACGCTATCCGTCGCCGCATGCCCCGCTGCGGCCGAAGACCCTCTACACCATGATCCTGCTGGCCTATTGCGCCGGGCTTCGACGTAGTGAGATTGCGCGGCTCGATCTGGGCGACGTCGACCTTCGATCCGGCACGATCACGATCCGGGAAACGAAGTTCTACAAGACCAGGATCCTGCCGCTGTCGGGCAGCGTCATGACCGAATTACGCATCTATCTCGATGCGCGGCAGCGCGCTGGCGCTCCGCAGGACCCGCAATCGGGGCTGTTCTGGCAGAACCACTTCAAGGGGCATCACACCCCGGAGACGGTCACCACGATGATCACCAACGTCATGCGCCGCGCCGGGTTCAAGCCGCCCTCCGGGCGGACGGGGCCGCGTGTGCATGACCTGCGGCATTCGATGGTCGTGAACCGGATCCTTCAATGGTACCGGATCGGCATCAACCCGCAGGACCGGCTGCACTTCCTCTCGACCTATCTGGGTCACCGGGACATCAACTCCACGCTGGTCTACATCACCGTCACGCAGGATCTGCTGCAGGAAGCCAGCGAGCGGTTCCGCGCCGTCGGCGCCCCCTGCCTCAACGGGGAGGCACTGTCGTGAAATCGGCCAATCCGTTCCCCGAATTGTTGCGGGCCTTCTTCCAGGAATGGCTGGCAGAACAGCGCAGCGCCTCGATCCATACCATCAAGTCCTATCGGGACACTTGGCGGCTGTTGCTCCGGTTCGTCGCGGAGCGAAACGGCGTTGGTGTCGCACGGGTCACCCTGGCGGACGTCTCCGCCAGCGAGGTGCGCGCGTTCCTCAACCATGCTGAGCATGGTCGCAAGGGCACGATCGGCACGCGCAACTGTCGGCTTGCCGCGATCCGCAGCTTCTTCAGCTTCGTGGCGGACAAGAGCCCCGAATATGTCGCCCAATGCGCCGAGGTCCTCACGATCCCGCTCAAGCGCAAACCCTCTGCCGCACCCTGCTACCTTGAACCGGGAGAGGTCGAGGCCATCCTCGCGCAGCCGAACCGATCGACGATCGAAGGGATGCGAGACCATGTGCTGCTGTCGCTGCTCTATAATAGTGGTGCACGCATCCAAGAGGCGCTCGATCTCTGTCCCAAGGCGATCCGGTTCGAAGCACCGTATTGCGTGCGTCTTTACGGAAAGGGCCGAAAGGAACGTATCTGCCCGCTCTGGCCGGAAACTGTGACGTTGCTGAAGAAACTGCTGGAGCGGCAGCCGCGCGCACCCGATGAGCGCATCTTCGTCAATCGCTACGGCGAACCACTGGGAGCCTCGGGCGTGCGGTACAAGCTGGCGGCCTACGTCGCGGCGGCGGCGAAAACGACACCCACGCTTCGTTCGAAGCATGTGACGCCGCACAGCTTCCGACACGCAACGGCCGTCCACCTCGTCGCGGCGGGCGTCGACATCACCGTCATCCGAAGCTGGCTGGGACATGTCAGTCTCGACACGACCAACCACTACGCCCAGGCCAATCTCGAAACCAAGCGAAAGGCGCTCGAACAGGTCGGCGTTCCGACAGCAGGAAATCGACCCGCGCGATGGAAACGTGACGCGGACCTGCTCGCCTGGCTCGATACCCTCTGACCCCAAACCAAGGAGAGATAATGTGAAGGACGTAGCCCTCAAATCCCCGAACAATAGCGATGGCGCCGCGTTCCTTCGCATTATCGCGTCCTCGCGATTAGCCATCTTATGCGCAGCTGCGCATAACGTCCGGTAGGCATCAGCGTAGCTGTCGTAGATCGCGACCTGGGCGGGCGTCAGCTCATGGACCAGCATCTCGTATTCGACCCCGGCATAGGAGAGGGACCGCGCGAGATAGAGCCCAAGCGCCTTCAGGTCGCGCGAGATCATCTCCATGGCGGCGATGCCCCCGGCCTCCATCGCGGCGACAAATTCTGCCCGCGTCACGAAGGGGAAATCTCCCGTGCCCCAGAGACCGAGGCGCGAAGCATAGGCAAGATTGCCAACGACCGTCGCCCCGGTGGCCGAGACATAGAGTACGCGGGCGTCGGGCACGGCGTTTTGCAGCGCGAGGCCCGCAAGGCCTTGTTGAGAGGCCTTTTTGTCGCCGCGGTCGGACTTTTCGCCGGCGGCATTGGCCATGGCGTGGCTTTCATCAAAAGCGATGACCCCGTCGAACCCCTCGCCGAGCCAGGAGGTCACTTGCTCGAGGCGGGCAGCCTTGCCCTCACGTTCAGCCGAGCGCAGCGTGGCGTAGGTAACGAAGAGGATGCCCTCGGGCAGGCGTATGTCGCTGCCTTGGCGGAATTTTGAGAGCGGCACGATATCGCTTTCACGCCCGCCGAGCGCCATCCAGTCGCGTCGCGCATCCTCGATGAGCTTGTCGCTTTTTGAGACCCAGACCGCCCTGCGACGCCCCTGCAGCCAGTTGTCGAGAATGATACCCGCGACCTGTCGCCCTTTACCGCATCCAGTGCCATCACCGAGGAACCAGCCCTTGCGCAGGCGGAAGGCGCCTTCGTCACCCTCAGCCGCTGCAATCAGTTGGCCTTCGATCTCGCCACGCTTGAACAAGCCTTTGAGATGCGTCTCGTGTGCATTGCCCGCGTAGATCACGCTTTCGAGCTGCGGCGCAGAGAGGAGACCGTCTCGAACGAGGGTCTTCGGCAGAACGGGGCGGTAGCTCGGCACGGGCGGCGGCACCGAGGCCATGGCGGCGGATTGCACAAGTGCTGTCGGATGCTCCGCCGCGCCGTCGATCCGGATCGCCTGCAGGTCATAGACCTCGTAGACCGTGTCCTGCAACGTGCCATAGGGTTCGCTCCAGGCTTTTGGCAAGTAGTCGAGCGGGGCCGTCTCGATGTCGTCGAACGGATGCTTCGCGCGTTCCTCGGCGAGCGCACGGGTTTCTTTGCGTGCTGCGTTGCGCAGGGCGTGGAGGTTGGTGCGGGTCGGCTGAGACGGGACCGAAAGGGCCGATGTGGTGGGGCAGGGCGGGGGGCTGCGGCGTTCCGGGCAATGGGCGAGTACTACGGAGAGAAGATCACTCGTGGTCGCGCAGATCGGATGATAGGCGGCGTCAATATCAGCCGGTGCGGTCTCTTCAGCACCAGCCGCGCGCTTATCGATTACCGTCAACCGCGTGTCGATCGTGGTGCCATGCCGTGCGAAGACCTTGCCGTCGATGGGGGCCGAAAACACGACATCGGCGCTCTGGCCGATCCGCTGAAATGTCGACTGGAAGGATTTCAAAGAGGGACGGAAGCTTTCGCCGGTGATGACGACAAGCCGCCCACCAGGCGCGAGGCGTGCCAGGGCGGAAAGCACATGCTGACTGGTCGCTTGCCTAAACCGGCCCTCGACATGGTTGGCAGCGGAAAACGGCGGGTTCATCACCACGACCGAGGGCGTGATCGAGCGATCAAGACGATCGTCGATCGAGGCAGCATCGTGGTCAGATACGGCGGCATCGGGGAACAACTGCCCCAGTAGGGCGCGGCGCGTGTCGGCAAGTTCATTCAGCGCCAACCGTGCACCAGCGATCTTTGCAAAGATGGCCAGCATGCCCGTGCCCGTCGACGGCTCGAGCATCAGGTCGTCGTCCCGAAACCCGGCGGCCTGCGCGACGATGGCCGCGAGGGGCAAAGGCGTGGAAAACTGTTGCAGACGGATACTGTCTTCGGAGCGGCGCGTGTGAGACGGGGCCAGAGCCGTGAAACGTTCGATCATGGTGAGGAAGGCCTGCGGCGACAGTGCCTGACGCTGCATCAGCGCGCCGTAGCGCGAGAGTATAAGGATTTGGGCGACCTCGGCCGCCTCATAGGCGTCTTTCCAGACCCAGGCACCACTTGTGTCACTGGCACCGCAAGCATCTTCCATCGCGGCGCGAAGTGCGGCGGCGTCGATGGACCTGCCTGCCTCGAAAACGGGGACGAGGATTTTCGCAGCCTGCATCAGGTTTTGGGCGAAGCGTGGGGCATCCGGCAGGGCAGGGGCTTCGGGCTCGGTTGCAAGTTGGACGGAATGGGGGTGAGCGTTCATCGGCAATCTCCGGGGTTGAGGGTTGGCCCCGAGCCCCGCGTGCACTCTCTCACCCGGGAGGGGTCACCCCTCCCGCCCTGTCTCTCACTCTTTCATGGCCTCGAAAACTGAAGTCTTGGCAGCGAAAACTTATCCACAAAATCTGGGGATGACGCTGTGGGCGTTGTCGCGCAAACCCATGCCAGGCTGCTGGGACACGGCCGTGCCTGCATTTTGGGCACCTCCAGCGAAACGGACCCGACACACAGCAAGCTCGGGGACCGAATGGTCAACGAGGAGAAATCGCAAGAGCTCAGAATGGGGATCTGCAAATAAAAAGGCGACATCCGGGAGGAGGTGGATGCCGCCGATTATTCCGGATCGGCTCAGGGAGGAGGAGAGAACCGATCACAAGAGCGAACATAGGAGCAATGCTGCAGTCGCACAATGGGCGGGCTATGACTTTTCTGCAATGCAGCAATGCATGTCCGCGATCGGGTGCTGCCCATAGTTCCGGTGTGTGGCGGCGAGTTATTCTATGGATATGCGGTCAATGCACCGGTCGCGGGTGGCGCATGGGGATCGGACCGAGGAACGGCATTCCGCGCCTCCGGCAAACAATGCGTCTCATAGGCGCCAACAAACCCCCAGCAAGCGTCGATCTCCTCGCCACCCTGTTCGACGATGTAACCATAGACACGCCCACCAAGGTAAGAATCGTAGTCGGCGGTCTCACCACGTAAGATGTCTACAGCCTGTTCGCGCAGGGCCTTGGTCACGCGTTTTACACCGAATTCCTTTCGGACCGCTTCGAGCGTCACGTAGACGTAACCGACCTGCCCAGAATCCCACGGGCAGTGGAACCCGACGGTGTTCATCGCGAGACCGGAATGGTCATAGAGAAACACAGGCAGAATGATTGCCTTCCGCTCGGCGCGGTCCCGCAGACGATCCATCGAGAGATCGCTCTGATCCGAGACGCCCGCAAGATCGCGCAGGAACGCCTCAGGGCTGTCGTACTGATGGCTGTCACCCAGCCGATAGCGGCGGTGCCAGCAGATCAGCGTACCGAGGTTGCACCACTCTCGTGGGTCCTCAGCGTCGGGGTCGTGGTAGATCTTGATCGTGTGGCCCTGGTGGACCTCCTCGTAGACGGGATCTTGCATGTCCATGTCCTTTCTCGAAACGCAATCGACCCGCCAAGCCGGTTGTGGCGCAGGCGGGTCGATCTGGATGGGATCAGATGGTTGGTGAGTTTGCCGCCCGGCGGATCAGGCGGCGGCGCGATTCTGGCGATGCTGGACGTGCTCGACAGAGACCTTGAGAAGCCAATCCTCAAAGCCAAGAATGGTCTGGTGACCCGCAACCGCCTGGACCCAGGCCGCACGCGGATCGCTGCCGATCTGCGTCGGGTCGTTGTCGATCCGGCCATTGGCCATCCACGGTTCGGGTTGTATGCGTCCGAGCCAGTCAGCCAGTGACGGGATACGCCCCTGGCAGTCTTCGCGCACATGCTGCTCGCCGATCCAGCGGATCGGAACGACCCGGCCCGCGCTGTTGATCAGGCTGCGACCGAACACCCGCTCGGCATCATAAATCCCGACCGTATGATGTTTTTGGGCTCTGTGAACAAAGAGACCTAGGTGCTCTTTAGATGAGTCAAACCAGTCATGCACATGTTGGTAATCATCTGGAACACCGCCAAATCTACGGGCCGAGCTTTCGGCGTGGTGGAGAGGATGTGCCATGTCAGAGCCCCTCATGTTCTGTGGTGTCGGTCTCGATGAAGCGGTTCGAGTGGCTGACATCGATCTTGTCCGTCTCGAGCGCCCAGGTCAATTCGCCATAGCCGCCCTCGTTGTTTTCGAAGCCAGGGCTCAGCGCATAGGCAAAGTCCCAGCCGAAATCTTCGACCCGTCGCCGCAGCTCTTCTGTCAGGGTAATCGTGTCAGGCGTCACGACGACCTCCTCGACATTGCCGGAATCGCCATAGCCTTCATATTGCACGTCGAGGCCGGTCACGCCGAGGCCGCGCAGTTCGGTGAGAAGCGCCGCGCGGGTCTCGACCCGCTGTTCGGCTGCCCGTCTCTGGGCTTCGAGCATCTGCGCGTAGAAATCATTTGCTTGTGTCATATCTTCGGTCCTTTGGAATTGAGGGAGGGTGAGGGCGACCGTCTTGCAGGCCGCGCCCCGGAGGTTTCCTTTGGGGGGCTTCAGGCCGCAGCGTCGCCGCGTTTCTCAGCCGTCCGGTCAACCAGGTTGAAATACAAATTCTCGGTCGCGCGCTTGAACCCCGGCGGTTTGCGCGGAGCGAGGCAGCGCACCGAGGCGCTGCAGCTCTCGCCGTGCTCCATCGCGAACTGCGTCACTTGGTCGATCAGATCATCCATGCCCGCGGCCTCGATGCGCTTTTCGGGGTAGTTCGCCAGCATCTGGAACTGGGTGACGACGAAGGCGCCATCGCGATGTGCGGGATAGAGGGTGATCTGGTAGTCGAGTGTCTTGGCCATCTCTGGTCTCCTGCGGCAGGCCGGACACGATCATCGCGCCCCTTGGAACCCGCCAGCCCGAAAGGACCGCCCTTTGTGCAAGGGCGATCCGTGGCGATGTCGGTGAAAAAGGGGCGTCAGTATTCCGACGGCAGAAGCAGGGTCAGGACCCGGCGCGTCTGATCAGGATCGGAGGGCTCAGGCGAGCCATAGGTGTAGTCGACGTCGTACAGGTCGATCTTGAACCAGACCTTCGTGCCGTCGAGGTCGATGACGCCCATCTCGTGCCATCCTTGCGGGTCGCTGTCAGCGTTGAACGCGTCAAATGAAGCCACGCTGCGGGTGAGAGCAAGCTGGGCATCGGGCCCAAGCGCTGCAACGCCACGGGTCATCACGAACTGGCCCTGCGGGGCATCGGTGACGAGGATATTGCCAAGGATAGAGCGACGAAAGGCGTCATTCTGCGAAGCGACGAGTGCGGCTTCCTTAACGGGATCGAGGTCAAGTGTGGTGGTCATGGGATATCTCCGGGACGGGCCCGCCGATCCGATATCGGCTGTTGGTAACCCGTCAGCCGGAAAGGGCCGCCCTCGATGTGAGGACGGCCCAAGGCTCATGTCGTGATCAGGTCAGCGTGCGGCTCGTCAAGCCGCATCCTCGCTGAGGAAGGCGGGCAAGGACGACGGTTCATCGCTCTCGGCGTCGCTCAGAGAATCTTCGGCGGACACATCCCCCTCCTCGGTCTCCGGCGCTTCGCCTGCCATGTCGGCAACAGCCTCCGCCGCACCGGCAAACACCATCCCGTCGGGCAGCCAGCGCGTCGTCCTGACAACCGTTGCGGCGTCGAACCCTTCCGTCTCGCCGGCCGTTTCCGCGAAGGCCCGCTCCATCGCGGCCGCGATATCGCCCTTACGCTCGCGATTGCGATCTTCGGCGTAATCGTCGCCAATGAGCTTGCGCGCGGTAGCGACCGCATGCCCCTTGTTGACCCGACCCCAGTAATTCTGAGCAGTCGGGCGCCAGCAGGCCGCCACATCGACGTCAAGACGCGCGCCGATCTCCTCGATGATCGGGGAGGGGCGATTGTCGGAGGAAAGCTGCGGCTTGACTGCCAGACCCGTCGCCCAGGCGAAAAGCGCCTGCTTGGCGGCAATGGGCAGCGCCGACATCGCCCGGAAGTTTTCGGGCTTCTCCAGCGTAATCCAGTCGGTGGCGAGGCCCTGCTCCAGCGCCTCGAGCATCTTCTGGGCAACAGTATCCGAATGCAGCACCTCGCGGTTCTGCGCCTGGAAGGGCCGGATCGAGATATCGAGCGCCTCGTTGTTGTAGGACCGCCCCAGAGCCTGCTCGCAGAGCGCGTAGAGCATCGCATCGAACGCCACCTCGAAATCCGCCGCCAGATGCGCCCGAAGGATATGCTGACGCGTCGCGCGCAGATCGTCGGCGAGGCTCGCCGAAATCCCGTTCGCCTTGCGCAAGGTCGCGGCCGGGTCGGAGGTGGGCACCGGTGTCGAGGAGGTTGGCGGCGTCACGTTCGGGCGGACAGGAGACGGGGCATCACCCGCGTCAGCACTATTTTCGCTCGGGACGACCGCAGCGGGGATATCTTCTGGCCGCACGAGGCCTTTCTCGACACGCAGCGCGCCGTCATGACCGATGGTCAGAACCACGCCCGCGATGGCACGATCTTCGTCCGCGTAAGGCTGCCGTTCGCGTTGCAGGGCCTCGATCTCGCGCAGGCGCGGCTCGATGGCATAATATTCTTCCGTCTCCGCGTCCGTCCAGTCCTCGCCGTCATTCTTCGCCGCCAGTTCTTCCTCGCGCGCAATGAGACGTTCTTCTTCGGTGAGCAGGTCCGGATCGGGGTCGATGTCCTGCGGATAGACCCGCCCGAAGCTGCGAAACGCGCCGTAATCCACCGAGAGATGCACCTCGACCCATTTCCACGTTCCCTCGAAGGTTTTCGCCGCAGCCTGCAGCTTTTCGATGGCGAGACGCTCTAGGAGTTCGGGGTTCTCCATATGGGCGCTGGCGCGGTCGTCGAAGAGATCGCGCAGCAGAACACCACCCGCCGCCTCATAGGCCTCAATGCCGACAAAGCGCCCGATGGCCGAGTTCGCCGAATGGGCGGTCTCGGTAAGATGGCGTTTGATGCTTTGCGGATGGATGTGATAGCCGCCCTTCACTGCGTTCCAGACCGCCAGCTGGCGATCATGGTCGTCGGTCAGTGTGAAAGCCATCACGCATTCAAGGGTCAGATCACCCGCGCGGAACTGCTCGATGATCTCGGGCGCGACACGGGCGAGTTTGAGGCGGCGGCGCACCAGGTCGACGGAGACGCCGAATTTGAGCGCGATCTCGTCTTCGCTGCGGCCCTCGGCGATCATCGCCTCAAAAGCCTCGAACTGGTCGGCGGGGTGCATCGCCGCGCGCTGGAGGTTTTCAGTTGCAGAAGTAAGGATGGCGTTGCGCTTATCATCGACGAGGCAGGGCACGGGGTGATCGGCGGGGATGACGCTGTCCTCAGCGAGCTGCTTCAGCGCCTTGAGGCGACGACCGCCGGCATCGACTGCAAAACGTGTCTCTGACAGCGCATGAACCACCAGATTCTGTTTAATTCCGGTCTCGCGGATACTGACGAGGAGCTCAGCATCGTCGCTGGCGCTGGCCGCAACTTTTCGAACGTTGAGCGGGCTCGGCTCCAACTGGTCGAGCGGGATCATCCGGATGTCGGTCCCGCCGCCAGGCACGGACAACTCAGTGGCTTCGGTTTTCTTCGCAGTGGCGGGTTTCGGGCGGGTTGTGGTCTTGGCCATGGTCAGGGTCCTTGTCACGCCGGACCCGGAAGAGCCTCTCTCTATCCTTTCAAGCCCGGCACCCGGGCTTCCCTTTCTCTGGCTTTTTCTTGTGTTCCCTTACATGAGATCGTTTTGCACAGGCTTTGCTGTCTCCAAAGCCTACAGGCCTAGCTCACTGTTTGATTTTCCGAACCCACTTCCGCGAGCAAAATCTGCCGAATTGAGCTTTCAATTTTGACTTTACCAAATGTTGAAGCATCTCGGAAAACTGACTTCGTTTCGCATTCGAAGCAAATCAAGTCATGCTGACGGCCGACAACTTTTAGACCAACTGAACTTTCCCCGACATGGACCACATAGACCTCGCATGCTAGGTTCGCGCCTGCTTTCACCGGCGCATGGAATTGTAGGTCCATAGAGACAAAAGGCATGGCCGTGTTTCTTTCCGTGAGTAGAAAAAGCCAGCCCCGGCCTGAAAGCAAATCGTCCCAGAAAGTCTCGATCGCTTCCAGCGCGAAATTCGTAATCCGGCCAGTAAAGGCGATTCCCAGCTGGTCACAGTCGCCAAAGAAAATCCTGCGTTCGAAGGCAAATCGTGGTTTAAATTCTGTTTCTGGTACATTCATTGCAGCGTTACGGGCTCAACATTTCTTTGTCTCTGGTGCGTGACAGCGATAGGAAGGAATAGTTTTCCGGTCATTATGCCATGCGCCGGAATTCGGCGGGGGTCGCGCCTGTCATTTTTCGAAAAGTTCGACTAAAATGACTCTGATCTGCAAAACCGCAGTCAAGCGCGACCACTTTCAGGGGGGCATTACCCTTTCTCAGCATCTCCTGGGCCTTCGATATTCGCTTGCGCAAAACATATGCATACGGTGCCAACCCAAACTCCGCCTTGAACTGACGCGAAAAGTGAAACTGGCTGAAACCGATAGATGCGGCCATGTCTTCCAGACTGAGGTTTTCACCTAAGCAGCTTTCAACGAGATCGATGATTCTCTGCCTTTGAGCAGGGCTGAAGTTCGAGTTTGCGTCGCTGGTCAAAGAGACCTTGGCGTACTGACGCAGAAGGTGAACGGCGATCTGGCTGCGCAGGGCGTCGATGATCAATCTCTGGCCGATTCCACCGTTCTTTAGCTCATTCTCTAGCAATTGGATGCAGTTCAGGATACAGGGGTCCTTCGCAGATAGCCAATCATTGATCTCAATGGACTTCGGGTCACGATCAAAGACCGAAAGGGCCGTGTTTTCGAGTTCGCTGTGATTGAGATAGACGTGTCTAACCGTGATAGGCTCGGACCAACTCCAAGTGGATTCCTCTGCACGCGTGAGCAAGGAAATCCTACCTTTCTCTACGCGCGCGCTTTGCCATGGGCCGCCACTCGTGCGGCGCATAGTGGTTGGCGCGCCATCATATGCAACAATCATATAGTCGCGCATGGGGGGAATTGCCGCGTCTTGTCGCTCATAACGATAGCCCTTCAGGGTAATGCCGTTCCAGTTGCACCCGGAACTGTCCAACGTAGTCGTGCCGGGAATCCATTCGGGTATCCGGTCCGGTGATATGAGCAATCTTTCCATCTTGGCCTCCCTGAACTTTTTCACGATCGTCCGCTTGAGCTGAAATTTCGGCTTAGGTCGTCTCGCGCATCCGCGGTTCTTCTCGAACGATATCCGCTTGAGTCAATCTATCGATTTCAGCTTCTGTCAGTCCAGCCTCGCTAAGCAACTGCCTACTATGCTGCCCGAAGCGAGGCGGTGCCGCGCGAACCGCTCCGGGGGTACGCGACAAGCGTGCTGGCACGCCGGTGCCGCGGTAGGTGCCAACTGATACCACCATTCCGCGATGTCGGGTGTGTGGATGCTCCAACGCTTCATTCACATTCCGAACGACTCCGGCGGGAATCCCAGCTTTCAAAAGCACCGGCTCAAGTTTGAAGGCGTCATGTTGCACCAGGCACTCTGACAAGACCTCTGTCATCTCTGACCGATGCGCAAGACGCGCGGCATTGTCGGCAAATCGTGGATCGCAGGGCACCTCAGGTAGGCCAAGCACGTCACAGAGTTTTGCGAACTGACCATTGTTACCGATAGCCAGATAGAGTTTGCCATTACTTGTTTCGAACATGTCGTATGGTACGATATTTGGATGCCCATTGCCGGTCGCCATTGGTATCTGTCCGGACATGAGGGAATTAGCCGCTTGGGGATGCATCATGCTGATCGCGCAATCATATAGCGGCACTTCGATGGCTTGGCCCAATCCGGACCGGCCCCGTTCCAAAAGTGCGGCGAGAATAGCGTTACAGGCGATCAGACCGGTGCCGATGTCCACGATGGGCGTACCCATGCGTGTCGGGCCTTCGGAGGGATTGCCGTTGATGCTCATGAGGCCCGTCATAGCTTGTACCACGGCGTCATAGCCGGGAAAACCGCCAAGTGGGCCATCGGAACCAAATCCAGTCACGTGGCAGAGTACCAGTCTAGGAAAACGTGCCCTGAGAACATCATCATAACCAAGCCCCCATTTTTCAAGAGTACCAGACTTAAAATTGTGAACTAAAACATCTGCATCCTGAAGAAACCGCAATATCAGGTCGCGCCCTTCCGGTTGCTGCAGATCGATAGCGATGGACCGCTTGTTGCGGTTGGCGCCAGAGAAATAGGCGCTGAGTTCATCATTGAAAGGCGGGCCCCAACTGCGGGTCTCGTCGCCCAGAGGCGGCTCCACCTTGATGACCTCAGCGCCATGATCCGCAAGCATTTGGGTGCAGTAAGGCCCGCCCAGCACGCGGCTGAGGTCGACCACCTTGATCCCGTCCAATGAGCCAGCCATCAAAGCGCCTCCTGATAGAGGCGCGACACATCTTCGGCTGTCATGTCGCGCGGGTTGGTCTCCAGCAATCGCGTGATACCGGTCACGACCTCATTAGCCATTCCGGGAATGGCTGCCTCGGTCACTCCGACACCAGAAAGTCGAGACTCAAGTCCGCTTTCGACTAGCATCCGTTCCATCTCGTCGATCAGGCCATGGGCCGCAGCCGCATCAGAGTTAAAAGGCCGCGAGGGCAGTAGTAACCGCGATAGACGAGCATATTCAGCTTCTGCAACGGGCATGTTGAACCTCATCACTGGTCCTGCGACCAGAGCGTTTGCGTGCCCGTGAGGAACCTTGAAACCTGTTCCCAGTGGGTATGACAAGGCATGAATCGCCCCCACGCTGGCATTAATGAAGGCCATCCCAGCCAGTGTCGCCCCCAACAGCATGGCCTCTCGCGCTGACAGGTCCGAAGGCGTTTCCATGACGATTGGTAAGTTCTGACCGAGAAGCACCAGCGCTTTGTCCGCCATTCCATCGGAAATGGGATTCTTTCTGGTGCGACTGGTTACTGCCTCAATGGCGTGAACCATTGCGTCTAACGCCGTGGCCGCTGTGATGTGACGAGGCATTCCCAATGTTAGCTTTGCATCTAGCAAGGCAACGTCAGGCAGAAGCTGCGGTGCATATACCGCTTTTTTTTCGTGGCTTTCCGAAGTCAGCACGGACACCCATGTTACCTCTGATCCGGTCCCTGCCGTGGTTGGCACCTGAATCAGTGGCAAGCGTTTATCGGTGACCTGATTGATCCCGATCATGTCCGTAATCGGTTGATCGTTGGCTACCGCCGCTGCGATGACCTTGGCAGTGTCCAGTGAACTGCCGCCGCCAAGTCCGATGATTCCGTCAGCACCAAAGGCCCGCGCGACCTCTACCGCGGCCTCGACGACAGCGATCGGGGGGTCCGCTTTGACTTTATGAAAAATCTCAACCTCGATGCCAGCAGCCCTAAGTGAGGCGGCTGCCTCGTCCGCAAAACCACAGGCCAATATGCCCGGGTCCGTCACGACCAGCGCACGGGTGCAAGACAAATCTTGCATCAGGCTGCCGATCCGGCCAAGCCCACCGCTCTCGCAGACGATCCTCGGGGTGGAAAGGAAATTGAAGTCCATAGTTTGTCTTCGCTCCTGTTAAGCTGCTGCAGTGCGGATCATATTCCGCGCGATCAGTATTTGCTGAATCTGGGTTGTCCCCTCGTAGATGCGGAAGAGACGCACATCGCGATAGAAGCGCTCGACCGCATATTCGGCCATGTATCCTGCACCGCCGTGGATTTGCACTGCGCGATCGGCCACTCGACCTACCATCTCACTGGCAAACATCTTGCAGCAGGCAGCATCAGTCGACACGTTCTGACCAGCGTCCTTGCGGCGTGCTGTTTCTTCGATCATGCAACGCGCTGCGAAGGCCTCGGCGCGACTGTCAGCCAGCATGGCTTGGATCAGTTGCTTTTCAGCGATGGGTTCACCGAATTGTTTGCGTTCAATCGCATAGGATAGGCTGTCACGGATCAGCCGTTCGGCGGCGCCCACACAGACGGCAGAAATATGCAGTCGGCCCCGATCAAGGACTTTCATTGCCGTTTTGAAGCCCTTGTTCAGACGGTCCGGCCCGCCGATGATGTTCGAGGCAGGCACGCGGACATTGTCAAGGATGACGTCGCATGTGTGCGAACCCTTCTGCCCCATCTTCCTGTCAGGCTGGCCAAGCGTTATGCCCGGCGTCCCTGCCTCGACGAGAAAAGCGCTTACGCCGGCAGAACCTTTCACCTCTGGACTGGTCCGGGCAAAAACCGTGAATAGATCGGCACGCGGCGCATTGGTAATGTAGCGCTTCGTGCCGTTCAGTAGGAAATCGTTTCCATCACGCCGCGCAGTGGTGCGCAGACCGCCAGCATCCGAACCAGCATCTGGCTCGGTTAGGGCGAAGGATGCGATCATATCTCCGGAGGCGAGAGCTGGTAGATACTTCGCCTTCTGCTCGTCGGTTCCATCGATGATGATTCCCTGCGAGCCGATCCCGTTGTTTGTGCCAACTAGCGACCGGAACGCAGGCGAAGCCTGGCCAAGAACGAAAGCGGCTTGCACTTCCTCTATCATCGACAAGCCAAGCCCGCCGAAATCCTCCGGGATCGACATGCCGAAAAGGCCCATCGTGCGGATTTCATCGACCAGCATAGGCGGAATCACATCTTCATCGGCGACGCGATCCTCGTAAGGGATTAGTCGCTCTTTCACGAAGCGGTCGAGCGCGTCGAGAAACTGGGAAAGGGTATCTGTATCAAGGGCCATTATGCTCTCTATTGTTCAGGGTGCGACCGCTGCAACGCGGCGGACAAGATCGACAAGGCGGTGCGCGACGTCGCTTTCGATCCAATCGCGCGTAAGGGTTTGCGAAGGACCGCCGCAGTTGAAGGCAATGATGGGTGAGCCGTCCGTCGGCACGAAGGGCACTGCTACTGCGTTCACATCACGCTTCCACTCCGTGAAGGACGTGCAATAACCGTACTGTTGGTAGTCTTCGATAGCTGCTTCGATTCCGGGCTGCACATTCGGCCAGTTGTCACCCTCATGTTCCTCCACAAGGGCCAGAATTCTGGCCTGCTCATCCGGGCCGTGTGCCGCTATGCAGGCGCGACCAACCGCGGTAGTGGCCAGTTTAATATGGGCACCAACCTCAATCGCCAGCGTGACGGCGTTGGTGCCCTTGCACCGCTCTAGATAGACCATCGATAGTCGGTCACGACTGGCCATGGCCGCCGGCATACCTGTGTAATCGGCTAATTCCTGCATAAAGGGCTTTGCGAGTTGCCGCAGCGGAATCCCTGCAAGGCAGGAGAAACCCAGCGAAAGCACTGGAGGGGCCAGTCGATAGCGTGCTGTATCCGGATCGTAGCTGAGGTATTCCAGCTTGTTCAGTGTATAGGCCAGCCTTGAGACCGTCGATCTGCTCAGGCCAGTGCGCTCGGCCAACTCACCATTCCCCAGAGCTTCCCCTTCCCGCCGAAAGGCCCGCAACAGCTCCAAGCCGCGCGCCAACGCCGTGACAAAATCGCGGTCCTGTCTCTCGGCGTCCTTGGTGCGGTCTTTCCTTGGTCTCACGACATCCCTCCTCGGGAAGAATTATGCGTCTTGAAACACATCTAAACGATCGATAACGTCCGCGTCAATACTGTGGTAAACTTTTCCGCTATGCGGAAAACTAAAGTCGTCCATCTGGTCCCCTTCGTGCCGGATCCTGCGGATGACACAACTGAGCGAGGGCATAACGCCATGAAAGAAATGAATTATCCGACCATCCAGCACCTCATCGGACGGGACTGGATCGCTTCTCCCACGCCGGAGGATCGTGCAGTCATAAACCCTGCAAACGGGCAAACTATCGGACAGATTCCGCAGGCTAGCGCCGCAGATCTGGACCATGCGGTTCACTCGGCCGAATCAGCTTTTCGCCGATGGAAAAACAGCTCTCCCATGGAACGAAGTGCAATTTTGCGACGGTTTGCCGACCTGCTGCGCCAAAATGACAGACTGATCGCTGGCTGGATCACTCTCGATGAAGGCAAGCCGCTGGCTGAGGCCTTGGCTGAGGTCCGCGCCTCAGCTGACCACGTCGACTGGCACGCCGAGGAATGTCGGCGCATTTATGGGCGCATCATTCCATCGCGCAGCCCGGGGGTACAGCAGCTTGTCGTGCGCGAACCGATAGGCGTCTGCCTTGCCATCACGCCTTGGAATTTTCCGCTGAGCCAAGCGGTACGCAAGGTCGCGGCGGCGCTTGCGTCAGGTTGCACGATGATCTTGAAAGCCCCGGCAGAGGCTCCGGCGGGCTGCATGGCAATTGCGCGCTATCTGCTGGATGCAGGCTTGCCCGAAGGCTGTCTGAACCTTGTCTGGGGTAATGCGGCCTTCATTTCGGAAACTCTTATTGCGCGCCCCGAGGTGCGCAAGATCACCTTCACCGGTTCGGTCGAGGTGGGCAAGCATCTGGCAGAATTGGCTGGCCGCCACATGAAGCGGGCGACGATGGAACTCGGCGGTCACGCGCCCGTATTGGTGTTCGACGACGCCGATGCCACGGCCGCGGCGCGCGCCTTGGCGGGCAACAAGCTGCGCAATGCAGGCCAGGTGTGCATCGCCCCAACCCGGTTTTACGTACAACAAGGCATCTACGACCGATTTCTGTCCGAGCTAGTTTCAGCATTTGAGAGCGTAAAGGTGGGCGATGGTTTAACCGAGGGCACACAGATGGGGCCATTGTGTCATCGCGGACGCGTGAATGCGATGGAAAAGCTCGTCGAGGATGCCCGCGAAAACGGTGCACGGGTGTTGACGGGAGGCAAAAGGGTTGGGAATCATGGTAACTTCTATGCCCCGACAGTCGTCGATACGCCCAACGACGACATCGACTTGATGCGCGAAGAACCCTTCGGCCCGATTGCTGTCGTCTCGTCTTTTCGTGAAATAGAGGACGGACTGTCGCGGGCCAACGGGCTACCCTTCGGGCTGGCGTCCTATGTCTTTACCAATTCGTTGGAGCGTGCAGATAAAGCAGCTGCGGGTTTGCAGGCAGGTATGGTAAGCATCAACCAGTTCGGCCTGGCTCTGCCCGAGACTCCGTTTGGCGGCGTAAGAGACAGCGGCTATGGGACTGAAGGCGGGACAGAAACCTTCGAAGGCTATCTCAATACCAAATTTATCTCGCGCAATCGAGCGCCAGTGCTGTGAGGATGCCCATGCCTGTTGAATTAAGCTTCTCAAATGGCGCAGCAATTCTGACCATAGACAATTCGCCGCTTAACCTAATCAACGCGGAGGTTCGGGCTGGAATACAACAATGTATCTTCCAAGTCCTCGAAACTGGCGCTACCAGGCTGATTATCACCGGCGCAGGAACGACGTTCGTCGCGGGCGCGGATGCGAAGGAATTCGGACAGTTGCCTGTTGATCCACAACTAAATGACGTGCTGTTGCAACTTGCGCACCTTCCGATTCCGACTATCGCAGCCATCAACGGGGCTGCGCTTGGTGGGGGACTAGAGATTGCTCTGGCTTGCTGCTATCGCATCGCCTCAACTTCTACCAAACTGGGCCTGCCAGAGGTAAACTTGGGGATCGTGCCTGGCGCAGGGGGAACCCAAAGACTGCCGCGACTTATCGGTATTGAAGCTGCGCTTGACATGATCGTCACCGGGAAGGCTGTTTCCGCCGAGCAGGCACTGAAAATAGGACTGATCCAGCTGCTAGCCGATGACCCGCTTGGCGCGGCCATAGCTCTCGATGACGCTGTTCTAGAGGCGGCACAGGCACCCGACAATCTTCCTTCACCAATGCCAAACCACTTCGCAGCGGAAGTCGCCCGCGCGCAGGTAGCGCGGCGTATGCCTGGCCAGAATGCCCCGCATGTTGCGGTGGACCTGGTCGCGGCCAGCGCGATGACGCCGCTGCACGACGCACTGGCCAGCGAGCGCGCTGCGTTTTTGGACCTTCGTGCCTCGGATCAGGCGCGGGCCCTTAGGCACGTTTTCTTCACCGAGCGTACCGCAACCAACAAGGGGCGCACCTACCCCCGACCTTCCCGAGATGCTGAAACCGCCATCGTGGTCGGTGGTGGTAATATGGGAGCAGCTATTGCGTACACGCTAGCGACCGCAGGGATCTCGGTGACTGTCGTCGAACGCAGTGCCTCGTCCGCAGAGTGGGCCAGAGAAAACCTGCAAAAGCTGATTGATCAGGGTATCAGTCGCGGCATTCTGTCCCCCGATGCGGGAAAGGCGGTTGAGGACCGGCTGGTTACGGTCTCAGGCTATGACGCTCTGCCACCAACCGATCTAGCAATCGAGGCGGCCTTCGAGGATTTTGCGGTCAAGAGCGCGATCTTGACCGAACTCGAAGGTGCTCTGCCGCCCGAGACGATTATTGCCACAAACACATCCTATCTCGATGTAAATCGGCTTTCTGATGGGTTGAAGCACCCAGCACGCTTTGTAGGGATTCATTTCTTCAGTCCTGCGCATATTATGAAGCTTCTGGAAGTCGTCAGGAGCGACCGAACGTCAGACGATACATTAGGTGCAGCATTTGTGCTGGCGCGCAGGCTTGGTAAAATCCCGGTACTGTCTGGTGTTTGCGATGGCTTCATCGGAAACCGAATTTTGTCTAGCTACCGTCACGCCGCTAATCGCCTTCTGGTGAAGGGGGCTATTGTCGACGAGATCGACGCGGCTATGCGCGGATTCGGTATGGCGATGGGTCCATATGCTGCACAGGACATGTCGGGGCTGGACATCGCCTACGCGAATATCCGTCGCAAGGCCGCTGCAGAAGGGAACTGCTGTGGTCACATGCCCTTGGTCGAGCGGCTGGTCGAAAAGCACAAACGCCTAGGACGCAAATCGGGCGCCGGATGGTACGACTATGGGCCGGACGGCAAACCCTCACCTTCGGAGCTGGTCGCTAGCGAAATACTCCGTGTCTCAGAAGAAATGAACTTCACTCGCCGGGAGTTCTCAGCTGACGAAATCGTAGAAAGGCTCTTGCTCGCAATGGTGGCGGAAGCCTGCGATATCCTTGACGAAGGCGTCGCAGAAAAACCGCAAGACATCGACCTAGTAATGATTCACGGCTACGGATTTCCCCGCTGGCGGGGAGGCCTGATGCACCACGCCAAAAATATCGGCAAGGATCGGTTGGCCGCGCTGTTTAGCGCGCTTGTCAAAGAGGACCCTTGCGACTGGAGGGTGCCTCGTTATTTAGAAAGGGTTTTCGCGACCTGACGGTCAAAGTCCCGCGCCATAAGGCGCTGCCCCAGCAACTTAACACAGTGCATCTTCGTCTCGACGCGGCTTAGGCGGTGATGGTCTTCCAAGACTTTGCGTTCTTACCTGGTGGGATAACGGCGTGGACGCCACGGTCCGCAATCGCGTCCTGGCATTTTCGTGTGTCATACGCACCGTCAGCCGTGACACTGCTGGTCTGCCGGGATCTGTTCAAGAAGGTTGGGTAACACTGGAGCGTCACCGATGTGGCTCCCGGTGATCTGAACAGCGCGCACTTCCAACGTTTGCTCGTCGATCCCGAGGTGGATCTTGCGCCAGACCCGTCGCTTGGGGCCGCCATGCTTGCGGGCATGCCACTCACCTTCAAGCTTGATCCCCGTGCTGTCCACCAACAAGTGCAACGGCCCTTTGGAGCCGCGATACGGGATGTTCACGGCCAGGGTCTTCTGGCGCCGGGACAGGGTGCTGAAGTCGAGCACCGTCCAGTCGAGACCGATCAGCCGCAACAGGCTCTCGACGAACCCGGTCGCCTGTCGCAAGGCCATGCCGAACAGGACCTTCATCGAAAGACAGGTCTGGGTCGCGGCGTCGCTGTAACTCTTCTGCCTGTCGGCACGGCCTCCCAGCTCATCTCGGGGTCAAACCAGATCGTCAGCGAGCCACGGCGCTTGAGCGCTTCGTTATAAGCGGGCCAGTTCATGGTCTTGTATGTCGGGGTTGTCGGTCTGCTCATGCACCTCAGCTACCACGCTGGATTCATAAGATGAGTCCGACACGGGATTTGTGCATGCATGCCCCCATTGGTGCAAGTGATTTTTTGAACGGCGCGAGCGTGTGATCGGGTGCGGTCATGTATCAGGCCTCTGTGTGCGGCGCTGATGTAACCGCGGGCCGGTATGGCGATGCGCGGACCAGAGGCATATCAACAAACCGAGCTCGGTGGCTCCTGCACAAATGCTGCTTTCTCTGACCCGGATCTGATCGATCCTTTGCCCTTACTTTTCAGTGACCTCCTCACACTCCCAACTTACCGGGACGTCGTGGCATGCCGTCTTCGCTATGCCATCGCCGCCACCGGATTCCGGTAATCCTCTTGTTTCATTATGATGGCCCAGAGGCCACGCGCCATCTTGTTGGCCAGCGCAATCGCGGCGACCCATGCGCGGCTTGCGGGTTAGTAGGCGTTTCAGCCAGCCATTATTCGGTGTGTCAAACCGCTCGACAGCCTGGAGGACAGCCATAGCGCCAGAGACCAAGAGTGTCCGGAGTCGCGCTGTCGCATCTTCGAGGTCTTCCCGAGCCGGGCTTTGCCGCCCGTCGAGTGCTGCTTCGGCACAAGCCCAAGCCAGGCGGCAAAATCGCACCCGCGCCGGAAGGTGGCCAGGTCACGGGCAAATGTCTCGATCGCAAGCGCCGTGACAGGAACCACGCCCGGCATGGTTTGTGTTCGGCGCACCAAGTCGGCTTTCTTGGCGGCACATCGCATCTTCGCGTCAAGCTCTGCAACACGCGTATTCAGCCCCTCAATCTGCCCCAGATACATCCGGCCGAGGTCACGAACCTCAGCATGCAGCGCGGTGTCATCACCTGCGATTGCGTCCGCGAGTCGCTTGAGATGGGCAGGCCCGCGGGCCGCGACCAATCCGTGTTCGGCGAGGTGGCCGCGTAAAGCGTTGATCATCTGGGGGCGCTGGCCGACAAACATCTGCCGCGTGCGAAACAGCATGGCACGGGCCTGCTGATCTTCCGTCTTCACTGCGAAAAAGCGCATGGTTGGACGCAATGCAGCCTCCAAGATGGCCTCTGCATCGGTCGCATCATTCTTCTGGCGTTTGACGAACGGCTTCACATAGACCGGCGGTATCAACCGCACGTCGCACCCCAGCTTCTCAAATTCGCGGCCCCAGCCATACGCCGTGGCCACGCCTCCATGGCGATCATGCATTTGGGTTGCTGTGCCACGAACGCGAGAAACTGGCCTCGTGAAAGCTTTTTGCGAAACGCGACTGACCCATCATTGTACGCACCATGCAACTGGATAACGCGCTTTGCCAAGTCGACACCGATAATTTTAATTTCGGACATAGATGCTCCTTCCTTCTGTGATGGCTTTTAACGCTCATCATAGTGGCACATTGCGATGCCGTCGGGAGGGGGTATCCACGCCATCAACAGAGCCTAGTAACGGGCATATCTGCCTCACGACAGGCTGAGCACGATCATACTATTTCCAAAGCAGGATTGTTCAATACATGGCGCATTTTTCGCCCTTACTCTGAGATAATTGGCGTATGCCGTTGACCGTTTGACGTCTTCGAGATTGGCGACGTCAGTTGGTGGCTTTGCCAAATGTTATGCTTGGGAGGATAAACATGGAAATCAGTAGAGAAGCCGATACGCTGCGGGCGCTTTATCAGAATTGGACCGATCAGATGGTCGAGAACCCAGACCTGACGATCGCGAACCTGCGCAGCATGTTCGATGAATGGGGGCAGCCCGCACTAGAGCCGGAAAACGTTAGCTACAAAAGCGATCATGTCGGAGGAGTTGAGGCTATCTGGGCCCTACCAGCCGGGGCAGATACCTCGCGTGTAATTGTTTACACTCATGGTGGCGGCTTTGCCGTCGGCTCAGCCGATAGTCATCGAAAAATGGCAGGGCACCTCGCTAAGGTGCTTGGGGTTACGTCGGTGATCCTGCACTATCGGCGCGCACCCGAGCACCCATTTCCGGCGCAGATCGAAGATGCAGTAGCCGCATACAAAGCGCTGCTGGATAAGGGTTTCAAGGCAAGAAATATTCTGACGGCTGGCGACAGTGCTGGCGGCAATCTTGCCATCGCCAGCGTGCTGAAGTTACGCGAACTTGGGTTGCCACTGCCCGGAGCGGTCATCGCCTATTCGCCCTGGCTCGACATGGCGATGCGCGGGGAAACACTGGAAACCAACGCGGAAACCGATGCGCTAGTCGGCAAACCGATCCTCGAAGCGATGGCGGGGATGTTCCTCGGTGAAGGCACGGATCCGCTTAATCCGTTGGCCAACCCGCTGGAGAACGATTTCACCGGTTACCCGCCGCTCTATATCAATGCCGGAGGGGCCGAGACGCTTAAGAGCGATGCCGAACGGTTGCACGAAAAGGCCAAGGCACAGGGCGTAAACGTGACCCTGTCTATCGTCGAAGGCATGCAGCATGTCTTTCCCGCGCTTTCGGGACGCGCGCCCGAGGCAAACGAGGAACTTGGTCGCATCGCCGCATGGTATCGGGCCCTCTGAGACCTGTACTCGCACTGCATTGCGGTGCGGTGCGAGACAAACCCCTACGAAACATTCATCTAGCATCTCACCCGCAATCTGCGGGGCGGAGCGGTCTTACTCTGGGAGGAGTGATATGAACATTCAGACTGAGAATACTAAAACGGTCGGAGCGGATTTTGACGCAGTCGTCATTGGCGCGGGCTTCGGCGGGCTTTACGCTGTCCACAAACTTCGCAACGAGCAGGGACTGAACGTCCGGGGCTATGACAGCGCCAGTGACGTTGGCGGCACCTGGTGGTGGAACCGATATCCCGGTGCGCTGTCAGACACGGAAAGCTATGTCTATCGCTATTCTTTTGACAAAGAGTTGCTTCGAAAAGGCCGCTGGAAAACCCGGTATCTGACCCAGCCCGAGATCCTCGAATACATGAACGAGGTAGCGGATCATCTCGATCTTCGACGCAGCTACAAGTTCGACACCAAAGTGGATGGCGCGCACTATAATGAAAAAACCGGTCTCTGGAACGTGATCACTGATAGTGGTGAGACAGTTACCGCAAAATACCTTGTCACTGGCCTCGGTCTCTTGTCCGCAACGAATGTTCCAAAATTCAAGGGCATCGATGATTTCAAAGGCCGTATCTTACACACAGGTGCCTGGCCCGAGGGAGTGGACTTGAGCAACAAACGCGTGGGCATTATCGGCACCGGCTCGACGGGTGTTCAGGTTATCACTGCAACGGCACCAATTGCAAAACACCTGACTGTTTTTCAGCGCTCTGCACAATATGTCGTGCCGATTGGGAACACCCCGCAAGACGATGCTACCATCGCCGAGCAAAAGGCGAACTACGATAATATCTGGAATCAAGTGAAGAATTCTGTTGTGGCCTTCGGCTTCGAAGAAAGCGCCGAACCCGCCGAAACCGCCTCGCCCGAGGAACGGGAGCGGGTCTTCGAAGCCGCCTGGCAGCGCGGCGGTGGTTTCTATTTCATGTTTGGCACCTTTTGCGATATTGCGACCAGCCAAGTGGCCAATGATGCGGCCGCTGACTTCATCAAGGGCAAGATCAAGCAAATCGTGAAGGACCCCAAGGTCGCAGAGAAACTGACGCCGAAGGACCTTTACGCCAAGCGCCCGCTTTGCGGAAACAACTATTACGAGGTCTACAACCGAGACAACGTGACCCTCGCCGACGTGAAGGCCGATCCGATCGCAGAGTTCACTCCGAACGGCATTCGTCTCGAAAGCGGCGAGGAGCATGAGCTTGACATCGTAATCTTTGCCACTGGTTTCGATGCGGTCGACGGCAATTACGTCAAAATGGACCTCCGCGGACGCGGAGGCGTGACCATGCGCGACACTTGGAAGGAAGGCCCACTCGGTTACCTCGGCATGATGGAGGTAGACTTCCCTAACTTCTTCATGATCCTTGGCCCTAATGGCCCCTTCACTAACCTGCCCCCCAGCATTGAGACGCAAGTTGAATGGATCGCTGACACGATTTGCGCAATGGAAGAAGAGGGGGTTCAAAGTGTGGAGCCAACCGTGGAGGCGCGCGACGCTTGGGTTGGCACCTGCCGTGAAATCGCCGACATGACACTCTTCCCCAAAGCTGAAAGCTGGATCTTCGGCGCAAATATCCCCGGAAAGAAGAATGCGGTGATGTTCTACATGGCCGGGATTGGCAATTATCGCAATGCCATTAGTGCGGTTAAGGAGGAAGGTTATACATCCCTGATCCGCGACCGCACTGCCGAGAAGGTGTAAAGAATTCCGTCGGGCATTAAGAAAACCCGGCGGAAACAATTAAATTTGTTCATGAACACTCAGGAGAGAACTATGGGACGGGTATCCGGAAAAGTCGCACTGGTAACAGGTGGCGCCATGGGCATGGGAAAAGCCCATTGTGAAACGCTGGCACGTGAAGGCGCGCATGTATTTGTAACCGACCGTGATACGGAAGCGGGTGAAAGCGTAGTAAAAGGTATCATTGGAGCCGGAGGGAAGGCGGAATTCATTCAGCATGACGTGACGCTTGAAGAAGATTGGAAGAATGTCATCTCCACGGTGCAATCAAGTGCTGGTCGACTTGATGTGCTAGTGAACAACGCTGGCATTCTCATTCTGAAGCCGCTCCACGAAACCTCGCCTGACGAATTTGACATGACGATCAACGTCAATGTACGCGGTGTTTATCTCGGTATCCGAGCCGCGGTTCCATTGATGAAAGAGACCGAAAAAGCATCAATTATCAATATTTCTTCAATCTATGGGATTGTTGGTGCCGCTTCGGCGGGAGCCTACATTGGATCCAAAGGCGCCGTACGGATGTTGACCAAATCCTGCGCAGTCGACCTGGCCGAAAGTGGCATACGTGTCAATTCGATCCATCCCGGTGTCATCGATACTCCCATGACAAAAGATCTGCTACACGCCGACGAAGAGACCCGGCAGGCAATTCTGGGGGCCACGCTGCTCAAGCGGCCAAGCAAACCTGAAGAGGTTTCGAATGCGGTCCTGTTCCTCGCATCGGATGAGTCATCGTTCGTTCACGGAGCAGAGATTGTAGTAGATGGCGGTTATACTGCGAATTGACAGAGACACATCCCAAGTAACGGCCTGGAACCCGGGCCGTTACTGCCATTGCAAATTTCCAAGACGATAAACGCCAATGAAAATAATTGCACCTATAAAACACCTAATTGATTACAACGTGAAGGTTCGCGTTAAGGCGGACGGTAGCGGAGTTGGTCTCGCGAATGTGAAGATGTCGATGAACCCGTTCGACGAGATTGCGGTTGAAGAGGCGATCCGTCTGAAGGAAGCGGGCAAGGCGGACGAGCTTGTCGTCGTGTCGATCGGCGTGAAACAGGCGCAGGAAACGCTGCGCACGGCGCTGGCGATGGGCGCGGACCGGGCGATCCTCGTCGTGGCCGCCGACGACGTGCACCAAGATATCGAGCCGCTGGCGGTGGCCAAGATCCTAAAGGCCGTGATCGACGCCGAGGCGCCGGGCCTGGTGATCGCGGGCAAACAGGCGATCGACAACGACATGAACGCGACCGGCCAGATGCTGGCGGCGCTGCTGGGCTGGGGTCAGGCGACCTATGCCTCTGAGGTTGCGATCGAGGGCGAGCATGCCGTCGTGACCCGCGAAGTGGACGGCGGTCTGCAGACCATCAAGGTGAAGCTGCCGGCGATCGTCACCGCCGACCTGCGCCTGAACGAGCCGCGCTACGCCTCGCTGCCCAACATCATGAAAGCCAAGAAGAAACCGCTGGACGAAAAGACCGCCGCCGATTTCGGCGTCGATGTCACGCCGCGCCTGACCGTCGTCAAGACGGCAGAGCCCGCCGCGCGTTCGGCCGGGGAAATGGTTGGCTCGGTCGACGAGCTGGTGTCGAAGCTGAAAGAAAAGGGGATCGTGTAATGGCTGTTCTTCTCCTTGCAGAAATCGCCGGTGGTGCACTGGCGCTGGACGCCACCGCCAAGGCGGTGACCGCTGCCAAATCGCTGGGCGATGTGACCGTTCTGGTTGCGGGCCCCGCTGCCGCAGGCGAGGCCGCGTCGAAGATCGACGGCGTGGCAAAGGTTCTGGTGGCGGATGACGCCGCCTATGCCAACGGCCTGGCCGAGCCGGTCGCCGATCTGGTGGTCAGCCTGGCAGGCAATTATGAACATATCGTTGCTCCGTCCACGGCGAGCGCGAAAAACATCCTGCCGCGCGTCGCGGCGCTGCTGGACGTGATGGTTTTGTCGGACGTCACCGCCATCGTGGACGGGTCCACGTTCGAACGCCCGATCTACGCGGGCAACGCGATTCAGACGGTAAAGTCCAACGATTCCAAGAAGGTACTGACCGTCCGCACCACCGCCTTCGACGCGGCTGGCCAGGGTGGTTCGGCCGCCGTCGAGGCCATCGCAGCGGCCGGCAACGCGGGCCTGAGCGCCTGGGTCGAGGACAAGGTCGCGGCGTCGGATCGTCCGGAACTGACCTCGGCCAAGATCGTGGTCTCGGGCGGTCGCGGCGTCGGTTCCGAGGAGAACTTCGCGATCATCGAGGGCCTGGCCGACAAGCTGGGCGCGGCGGTCGGCGCCTCGCGCGCGGCGGTGGATAGCGGGTTCGCACCGAACGACTGGCAGGTCGGCCAGACCGGCAAGGTCGTGGCGCCCGAGCTGTACATCGCGGTCGGGATTTCCGGGGCAATTCAACACCTTGCAGGCATGAAGGACAGCAAGGTCATCGTCGCCATCAACAAGGATGAAGAGGCCCAGATCTTCCAGGTCGCCGACTACGGCCTGGTCGCAGACCTGCTCGACGCCGTCCCGGATATGACAAAGGCACTCTAAGAATGACAAACGTCTACATCTGCGATTACATCCGCACACCAATTGGTCGCTATGGCGGCGCGCTTTCTTCTGTGCGAGCCGACGATCTTGGTGCAATCCCACTCAGGGCCCTGGCCAGCCGAAACCCGAAGCTAGATCTAGCGGCCATTGACGAAGTGATTTTCGGCTGCGCCAACCAGGCGGGCGAGGACAACCGCAACGTCGCACGCATGTCGCTGCTACTCGCGGGATTTCCGGATTGTGTCCCTGGCACGACGATGAACCGGTTGTGCGGATCGGGTATGGACGCCGTAATCACAGCCGCCCGCGCGATCAAAGCTGGAGAAGCCGATCTCATTGTTGCTGGCGGTGTGGAAAGCATGTCTCGTGCTCCGTTTGTGATGCCAAAAGCTACAACTGCATTCTCGCGCGAAAATTCTGCTGAAGACACCACCATCGGCTGGCGCTTCGTCAATAAACAGATGAAGAGTCAATACGGCGTCGACAGCATGCCTGAAACGGCCGAAAACGTAGCGGAAGACTTCAGCATCAACCGCGCCGACCAAGATGCCTTCGCCATGCGTTCGCAGCGAAAGGCGAGAGATGCCATGGCGAACGGTCGTTTGGCCCGTGAAATTGTCCCGGTAGAGATTCCTCAGCGAAAGGGGGAGCCAAAGATCGTCGTACAGGATGAACACCCTCGCGCGGGTACGACTTTGGAAGCGCTCGCCCAACTGAAAACTTTCGTAAAAGCGGACGGCACTGTAACCGCTGGGAATTCTTCGGGCGTGAACGATGGTGCCGCAGCATTGATCCTTGCCACCAGCGACGTCGCAAAAAAATTTGGCCTCACACCGATCGCAAGGGTCTTGGGCGGCGCAACCGCGGGCGTCGCACCGCGCATCATGGGTTTCGGGCCGGCACCGGCGTCGGAAAAGCTGATGGCGCGACTTGGACTGAAACAAGAAGACTTCTCGGTAATCGAACTTAACGAAGCCTTTGCTTCGCAGGGTCTGGCCACACTACGGCACCTGGGGATCGCGGATGATGACGCCCGCGTGAACCCGAACGGCGGCGCTATTGCTCTCGGCCATCCGCTTGGCATGTCAGGTGCCCGCATCACTGGTTCAGCGATGCTGGACCTCAAACCTGGAGAAAAGTCGTTATCGACCATGTGTATTGGCGTGGGACAGGGGATTGCAATCGCGCTCGAAGCTGTCTGAGGTGCCGCGACAACCACAAAACTAACATAAGTTCTCTTATGCGATTTTTGGCTGACCTCAAATTTCGCTGTAGAATTCGTCCTCTTGAACCTCCCTGTGGACGACCAACTGGCGGCACCGGTATTGCCGGTGCCGCCCTTTTCAGAAAGAACGATTGAACGGCCCAAAATGTTTGCGAGACGGATAATCCCGTGACCTGCGTTTCGGCAGGCATCCCATTTCGGCGATCTCGCGCCGCTCAAACATTTCTTCTCTGCGCCTCCGAATGTAACATATATCGCGTGGCGATATTTCGCGCATCGTGCCCGTTTCGCGGGCATGAACTTGCGGGACCGTGTAGCACTGAACATCCAGGAATTGAGACGCGCCCGCGGCCTCAGCCAGGAGGAGCTTGCTCATCGGGCCGAAGTGAGCCGCGGCCATATGGGCAAGGTCGAGAACGCCAAGTTCGCGGCTTCCCTCGACCTTCTCGAACGCATCGCCAAGGCGCTCAATGTCGACCCCGAAGAACTCTTCGCGAAGCGCAAGTCCGTTTCCTGAGGCTTTGATCCCGTCCCCCAACGCGAGAGACATAACGGCAAAAACGGTACGAGTGGCGCGGATACATGGCGAAGAGAAAGACAGGCTGGCCTTTCCAGGAAGGGTTTCTGAACGACGGGACGCAGAAGATTCACCTGTTCACCGATTACCGTTGGAATGATGGCTCGGTGAGCCGTCGTTGGCATGTCGATCCGGAACGCTTTGATGCCAGTCTTGCCATCGTGCGCCCGTTTTCCCTGACGCCCAGTGACAGCTCAGATCAGTAGGAAAACCACTCCGAATGGCCCAAGTTGCCCTCATAGTCGCCGTATTCGACCATGATGCTGCGGGAGTAGAAGTGCCAAAGGCCGCCACCGCTTGGGTAGGCAATCTCCTGCCCGCTTTCTGAGGTGAATGTCGCGGGCCAGGGCGTGTGGGATCCGTAGACCCGTTGGATATACCGACAGGTCCGGTTCTCGCGATCGCAAGAGCGGATCGACCAATCCCACTGACGCGGCTCGTCGCGCGGCTCGTAGGAGCGTCCGGTGAACCAGATTACGTGAGTGCGGTTCAGCCATTCGTATTCCGGCAGGTTGGTGTCGAGCTCACCCTCCCCACCTGGCCCACCAAGCTCGACCGGGACATGGGCAAAGGTGCAGACCCCGAAGGGCGGCAGGCTCGGCCAGGGCGTGATCCGACGAATCATGGTGCGATAGGCCCGCGCGCAGACCGCGCTCGGGGGGAAACCTCCCGCCATACAGAGCATGATGGCGCAGTCGATATCATAGGCCTGCGCTTTCTCAGGGGCACCAAGAGCACCAAACACCCCGATTATCGCCGCCATCATCTGACGTTTCATGCCACTCTCCCGCAAAAGTTGCGGCAACTATCGTGCAATTTGTATTTTTCTGCAATATGTCGTATTGACTCTATATGACTTTATGGCCTTAGTGTCGTGAAGTAGAAGGGCTCTCAACGGGAGAGTCCAAACATGCCGATAGCGCGCAACCAGATCCTGATCACCATCGATGGTGTCAAAGACCTCCAGGAGGAGGGCATCGCGTACCGCTGCCGGTATGAACTCGTGGGGTTCACGGACGATGGCAAGCCGCGCTACCAGTGCATCTACCTGCGCGAGGGCGAACCGGAAGCCATTCTGGTCTCGACCCGGATCACCCCACACGGGCCTGAGCCGCGGTATTTCAACATATGGCCGGGGCTCTTCAAACATCATCTCGAGTTCGGTGACGGGCGCGATCTGCGCTTTGG
The DNA here is from genome assembly GCF_022788695.1 of Pseudosulfitobacter sp. DSM 107133. Classification (NCBI taxonomy): domain Bacteria; kingdom Pseudomonadati; phylum Pseudomonadota; class Alphaproteobacteria; order Rhodobacterales; family Roseobacteraceae; genus Pseudosulfitobacter; species Pseudosulfitobacter sp. DSM 107133. The sequence continues at coordinate 67,539 of NZ_CP085161.1, read as the reverse complement.
TCCTGACTACAGTATTACCCTCGAGGAGCGCGGCTGACGTCATCGCCTTCGGCCGCGACGGCACAGCCCGGACCTCCGGCTGGACCTTCCATGGCCAGCGCCCTGCTTGGGCTGGGTTGGACGAACCGGCTGAGGCCGAGATCGTACTTGCGTCACTAGAAGCCGCGCCGCCTTCCGGTCGCCACGATATCCTCTCCCTGATCCAAGCTACGGCAGTCCGACATGAAGGTAACCGTGCTCTACGCCAGGTTGGCCTTGAGGCGGGTGACTGGCAGGTCCTGTTCCGCGCCCTGGTCGAGGCAGAGAGCGGCTACAACCCGGCCGCCATGAGCCCGAAAGGTGCCTATGGATTGGGGCAACTGATGCCCGACACGGCGCGCGCACTCGGGGTCGATCCGCGCAATCCGTCCCAGAACCTCGATGGCGCGGCGCGCTATTTGCTCGCTCAGCTTGCCACCTTCAAGGACATCGACCTGGCGCTGGCAGCCTATAATGCCGGGCCGCACAGGGTGGTCGAGTATTCCGGCATCCCGCCTTTCACCGAGACCCGCGACTACATCGCGCGCATCCACCGGATCCGGTCCCGGCTGGCAGGCCCTCCCGCTTCAGCTCCGGACATCCGCATCGCAGACCGGATGCCCGCCCGCGCGCCGGTCCTCATCGAACTTCAGTAAAACAAGGGAATCTCGCATGCTTCGACATCGCCTCAGCCGCCTCTTGCCCGCCGCCACAACCCTGGCGGCTTTCGCAACGCCCGCTCTCGCGCAAGACTTGTCGCCGATCCAGACCATGCTGGAAACCGTCGAGGCCGCACTGACTGGTCCGATCGGTATCGCGGTCGCCACGCTCGCCGTGATCGGCACCGGCTTCATGTGTATGATGGGACGGCTGAACTGGGGCTGGTTCGCCTCGGTCATCATCGGGATCGTGCTGATCTTCTCGGCCGGCACCATCGTCGACGGCTTCTCGTGACATTCCGGCAAAATAGCGTCCTACGAGCGCCCCGAACGCGTTGTGCTTCGCAAACGCTGCCTCGGGTCCCTCTCCGGACACACAATTTCTTCTAAGCCGGAATATCACCCAATGGCAGAACGATCCCCCCTCTTTCTGGGCCTCGCCCGTCCGCCCAAGTATCTGGGTCTCCCTGTCGGATACCTCGTGGTTCTGGCGACTGGGGTCGTTCTGCCGTTCATCTGGACGAAGTCGATGGTCTTTTTCCTGATCGGGCTCGTCGCCTACCCGATCCTCTGGTTCGTCGCCGACCGAGAGCCGCATTTTTTCGAGGTGCTGCACGTCTCCTATGGCTCGGTACGCCCGACAAAGAACCGGGCCCTGCACGGAGGCGACAGCTTTGGCGCTTGATGCAGGCACACTTTCCACTCACGGAACCGCTCTGCTCCAGGCCGGCAGCGGGGAGTTCGCGCGGGAGAGCTATCTCGCCGAACACCTGCCGTATTTTGCCCTCGCCGATGACGATGTCATGGTGCTGCGCGAGGGCGATCTCTTGGCGACCCTGCGCCTTGATGGTCTGAACCCGATGACCACTGAGGACGCCCGGCTCGATGCCCTGAAACGCGCGGTCGCGGCCATCGTCGCCCAGACCGGTAACGCCTTCGGCTTCTACATTCACCGGATCTCGGTCCCGCAGGATCTCGGCATGCGCCCCATCGAGGGTGACAGCTTCGCCGCCGCGATCGACGCCCGATGGCAGGCCCATGTCAAAGACCTGCGCCCGGCAAAGCGCCAGCTCTATCTCAGTGTCATCCGGCGGCCCGATATCTCGGCCCGCATCCCGCTCCTGCGAGCACTGGCCCGCAAGGCCTGGGTCAAGGACCGCGCGACACGGATGCAGGAACTGAACGAGGTCATGGGCTTCTTCGAGGTAGCGCTCTCCTCGGCCAACCCGGTCCGGCTGACCCGCACGGGCGGTGAATGGCTGGGCTATCTCAACACGCTGAACGCAGGCAGCTTCTCCCCCATCGCCTTCGGGCAAAGCGCCCTGCCCCTCTCGCACACCCTGAGCAATTGCCGCGCCACCTTTGACGGCGGTGTCGTCACCCTGACCGATGCCGTGACCGGTCAGGTCAAATACGGCGCGCTCTTTTCCATGAAGACCTATCCGGCCCTCACGGATGTCACGCTGCTCGATGCGCTCGACCTGCCGCTCGACATCGTGCTGACGAATTCTTTCAGCCCGATCCCGAACAACATCATGGCCGAACGCATTCAACGCATCATCCGTCAGATGTATGCCTCCGACGATGCTGCCGTCTCCCTGCGTGAACAGCTCGGCCAAGCCGCCGACGATCAGGAAGCGGGCCGCATTGCCTTTGGCGATCATCACCTCTCCATCGCGGTCTATGCGCCAGACCGCGACACGCTCGAACGCGCCGCCGCCCAGATCAAACGCGTCGGCCAGGAGATCATGTCGGTGATCGTGCGCGAAAACATGGCGCTGAAAGCCACCTACTTCGCGCAATCCCCCGGCAACTTCGGCTACCGGGCGCGCAAGACGCCGATCTCCTCGATCAATTTCGCGGATTTCGCCGCCCTTCACGGAAGCGTCGAGGGGCGTGGTCCTGACCAGTCGCCCTGGGGCCAGACGATCTCGGTCCTGCCGACGGTTGGCACCTCGGGCTATCGGTTTAATTTCCACGAGACGGGTAGCCCGGGCAAGGAACCGACCGTTGGCCATACCCTGGTTCTGGGGCGCACCGGCACCGGCAAGACGCTGACCACCGCTTTCCTCGCAGCGCAGGCACAGCGGGTCGGCGCCCGGCTCTTCTTCTTCGACAAGGATCGCGGCCTCGAGATGGCGGTGCGCGCCCTCGGCGGCCGCTACAACGAAATCCGCGCAGGCGTGCCGACAGGTCTGAACCCGCTGATGACCGAGACCGACGAGCGTGGTCGCGCCTGGCTCTCGGACTGGCTCGTGACACTTCTCACACAGGGTGGCACGCTGACCGGCGAGCAGTCGCGCCATATCCAGAGCGCCGTGACCCAGAACGCCCATGCCGGGAGCGCGCTCCAAAAGTTTTCCAGCTTCGAGACCCTGTTCCAGTCGCTCGATGACGATGGCGAGTTGCAGTCCCGCGTCGCCGAATGGGCCCCCGGCGGGCGTTATGGCTGGGTTTTTGAGGCGCCGGAGCACGGGGCCGGCCTTGAATTGGCTGCTGACATCATCGGGTTCGACATGACCGAGATTCTCGACATGACGACCGAGCGCATGGCGGTGCTTTCCTACATCTTCCGCCAGATCGAACGCGTGGTCGAGGATCGCCGTCCCACCATCATCGTGCTCGACGAGGCCTGGAAGCTCCTTGACGATCCCTACTTCGGGGCGCGGCTGGAAAACTGGCTGGTCACACTTCGGAAGATGAATTGCGTCGTGATCATGATGACGCAATATCCGAGCCAGCTGCGCGACAGCCGCGTCGGCAAGACCATCGTCGAGACGGTGCCAACCCAAATCCTCTTTCCCAACGACCGCGCCACCGTCTCGGATTACGACTTCCTGCGCGTGAACGCCAAGGAGGCCGCGCTCCTCGTCCAGCCCACCATTGGCCAGCGCATCGCGCTCGTTCGCTCGGCGGGTGACAGCGTCTTCGTCGACGCCGACCTCTCCGCCTTGGGCAACCTCCTTCCCATCCTTGGCGGCGGCGCCACGGGTGAGGCGCGTGTGCCTGCCGATTGGCGCGCCAATCCCGATTTCTGGAGACATGTGATATGAGTTCAAAACCCATCCTGGCGCTTTGCGCCGCCGCTAGCCTTCTGGCCGCTTGCGAGAAATACACCGAGAAAACTTCGCCCTGCTTCGGACGCAATGGCGCGCCGCAAGTCACGCGCGCCGCCCTCTCCTTCTCGACCATGGGCGCTCCGGTCCAGCAGGCTGCAAAGTCTGACTGCATCTTTGAACACCTGCCGCGTCCGGAATGAGCCGTGCCGCGATCATATCCGCCGGGCTCTGCCTCGGCCTCAGCGCCATGCCCGCCCATGCCCAGGGGGTGCCGACGCAGGACAATTCCGCGATCGGGCGCGCCATCGCGCGGGTGACGGCATTGGCTGAAGACCTCGGCGTCCAGCAGGACAAGGATCGGACAGAGTCCACGCTGGCGGACGTGCAGGCCGGCCAGCTCCGCGTCCTCGAGGAGATGACGGCGGCCATCACCGGGCCCGGCTTCGATATCCCCGCGCTCGAGGGCAATGCGGATTTCGGCGTGGCGGCGGTCTATCCAAATACCGATGCAAGCCCCATGAACAGCCGCCTCTTCGGCGAGGGCCGCGAGACGGTAGAGATGATGATCGTCGAGGTGGCGGGCGAATTCGCGGGCGCGCCCGGTGTGGCCCGGGCCGGGCTCTCGGCCACCCAGTGGCGCTGCCTCTTCCAGGCCCTGATCAAGCAGGAAAGCCGATTCAACGTTGCCGCCGAAAGCCCGGTCGGGGCCTATGGCCTCACCCAGCTCATGCCCGGCACTGCCTCCGACCTCGGCGTCGACCGCTATGACGTGAAAGACAACCTGCGCGGCGGCGCGCGCTACATCACCACGCAGCTCAACCGGTTCGGCAATATCCCCCATGCGCTCGCAGCCTATAACGCGGGGCCCGGTCGGGTCATCGAATACGGCGGCGTGCCGCCCTTTGCCGAAACTCAGGGCTACGTGCGCAACATCTCCAAGTTCTACAACGAATACCTCGCCGTGGTGGGCGGTGCCGATGCACTCGGCACGCTCTCGCCCTCGGATTTTGCGCTGGCTGAATATGCCAGCATCTCCGAGGCCGGCGTCTATTACGCCGCGGACAGCTCCGCCACCACCGAACAGGTCATCAACCGCCTCCGCGCGATCATCCTGCAGATCGATGCGCAGCCCAATGCCAAGGCGGCCTGGGAGCTCAACACCTACGCCAAGGCCGAGATCGGCCGCATCCTCAACCTTCGCGTCCGGCTGATGGCCGCCAACCAGCAGCGCGAGGCGGCCTATGCGCAGCACCTCGTCGCCGACCGTCTGGCCGAACGCGACTTCATGCAGATGGGAGTTCCCGAATGAGACACCTTCTCCTGACCGCCGCCGCGGTCACCGCGCTCGGGCTCAGCGGGCCCGCCACGGCTCAGGGCGTGCCGACCTTCGATGGCTCGCAGCTTGGCCAACTCGTCGCCCAGCTCGAACACATGGCTGAGGATCTAAATGTCCAGATGCAGCAACTCGCCACCATGCGGCTGGAACTGGAAACCCAGCTGTCGCAGCTCACAAACCTTGAGGCGCAACTGACCTCGCTGATCGAGGGCAGCGGGTTGGGCGAGCTCTTCGCAACAGTCGAGGAATTCCGCGCGCTGCGCGGCAAGCTCGTGGCTCCTCTCAACACCGCGCAGTCCTTGGCCAGCGGCGATTTCCTCAGCGGCTTCAATCCCGGTGCGGAACTCTCGGCCTCCGTCGAGCGCGTGCTGTCGGGCAGCGGCTTCACCTCGGAGCGCCTGAGCACGCTCTCGGGATCGGATCAGCCCGCCGACAACCGCATAGCCGCCTCCGCCGGAGCCAGCGCCATGCTGTCCGTCGCGGCGCAGGAAAGCCACGAAGAGGCAGGCCAGAGCCTTGAACGGCTCGAAACCATGGTCGGGCTGATCGACGATCAGGACGGGCTGAAAGCCGCCGTCGATCTCAACACCCGCGTCACCGCCGAGCTGGGTATCATCCTGACTCAAATCTGGCGGCTGGAAGCGGCCCAGGGCGTCAGTGCCGGCCAGCTTGGCGTTGTCGATGCCGCGACCCTCGCGGATGAGCGCAAGTTCCGCTCGATGGCGGTGGATCCATGAGCACGTCGATGCGCCTCACTATCCCGGATATTCGCTTCGTTGGTTTCGCCGCGCTAGTGCTCGGTGCCCTGCCCTGTGCCGCGCTGGCCCAGACCCCGAGCACGGACCCGTCCAGCAATACGCCCTTCAGTTCGATGGCCATCGCGCGGGACGAGGGCGACGCCTGCCGTGTCCCGAAACCACCCGCCGATCTGGCCGAGACCGCTTACTTACGCAACGGCTACCGCGCGATCCTGCGCATCCTGATCGCCGAAGAGGCGCTCGCCTCGCAAAGCTGCACCTGCCTGCTGGACCAGTTCACCTGGGATCAGGCACTTGACGCTTTGCCCCGGTTCCAGACTTCGGACACCCCGCACCTGCCCTTCAAGGTGCTGGATCTCTACGCCAAGGCCGATGAGCTGGAAGCCCAAATTGCCGCAGGATGTGCGGAGTAAATGGGGGTCATTCGCGACATCCTCGGGCAGGTCGACGCCGCGGTGAACACCGTGGCGCAGGACGGCTTTGTCTCTTCCGCAGCCTCGGTCGGCAACGTCATCTCGGCGGGCGCGACACTGCTGCTCGTGCTTCTGGGAATCAACGCCGTGATGCAGCTGCGCCCCCTGCCCTTCGGCACCGGCTTTGCCTTCGGCATCAAGGTGGCACTTGTCGGGATATTCGCGCAGAGCTGGGACAATTTCAGCGTGATCTATGGCATCGTCACGCAGGTCCCCGACTCTATCGGCGCCTCCATCTTGGCCCTCACCGGGTCGGGCGACGAGGCCGGGGTTTACGCAAGCCTCGACAACATGGTCGCCCGCATCACCGCCTATGGCGACACGATCGGCGACCGCGCAGGCTGGGTTTTCGGCGCGGTCCTGGGCGCGATCTTCTTCGTCCTCTCTGCCGTCTTTGCCGCCGTCACCGCCGGGATCATCGCCTTTGCCCGCATCGTCTTCGCGCTGATGATCGTCATCGCCCCCTTCATGATCGTGACCTCGCTCTTCAAGCCCACCCAGTCGCTCTTCGAGGCCTGGACCCGCGCCACCATCGGCTATGCGCTCATGCCTGTCGCTGCCGCCGGGGCCGCGGGCATCATCGTCGCCATCGCCGAAGCGATTGGCGATGCCTCCGCCGATCCGGGCGATGTCGAAACCGTCAGCCTGATCCTACCCTTCCTCGTGATCCTGATCCTCAGCGCCGGGATCATGGCCTCGGTGCCCTACATCGCCTCCAACCTCACCGGTGTCGTGGGCATTGCGTCCAATGCCGTGGGTCTTACGGGCCTCGCGCGGCAGGGCTTCGTGAACACGCGGGAGTATGGCACGGGCGCGACCTCGCGCCTCGTCACCGGCAAGTCTCCGCACGAGCTGAACCAGATGGCCAATACAGGCGTGGTGAAGACCGGCGAGATGATCCGGCAAAGCCCTGGCGCGCTCCTCTCCGCCGCCAAGGCCTTCCGCAAACCCTGATTTGAAAGACCACTACTTTGAAGAAGACTGTGACCAGTTCCTCCGCGCCTGACCGCGACGCCTTTGAGGCGGATTTCATCTACGGGCCCAGGCGGCGCGAGCGCTTCGCCTGGTTCGTCGCCGCGGCAGGCGTGCTAGTCGGCGTGGCCGGCATGGTCGCGGGCGCGAGCCTCTTTCCGCTCAAATCCACCGAGACCTTCGTTGTCGTGGTCGACAAGGAAACCGGCGAGATGGACCGGGTCGCCGCGGTCCAAGCGCTGACCCTTTCCGAGAGCGACGCCATCATCCAGGCCAATCTCGTGGCCTATGTCGACGATCGCGAGACCTACGACCTGACCGATGGCGAGCAACGCATCAACTCGGTGCTCGACCGCTCGGATGGTGACGCCGCCCGCACGCTGCGCGATCTCTGGTCCTCCACCAACGAGGACTACCCGATCACCGTCTATGGGCGCGATGCCAAGATCGAGGTGGTGATCAAGTCCGTGAACCAGATCGAGCGCGGCGTGGCCCAGGTCCGCTTCACCCGCACGCTCCGCCGTCCCCGCGACACCCGCACCGTCACCCGGTCCTATGTCGCCACTGTCGGCTACGACTTCCAACCCGAAACCCGCCAGCGCCTTCAGGACGTCTGGGCCAACCCCTTGGGCTTCGTGGTGACCTCCTACCGCGTCGACGCCGAGACCCTGGAGAACTGACCAACATGAAATCCCTGCCCGCGCTCCTCCTGGCGCTTGCCCTTCCTGTTGCCGCACTCGCCGAGGCCACGCCGCAAGGCGGCCCGCTCGATATCCGCATTCGCACCGCCGTCTATAACGAGAACCAGGTCTACCGGATCGAAACGGATCTTCGGCATTCGACCACGATCCATTTCGGGACGGGCGAGCGGTTTGAAGCAGTGATTGTCGGCGACACCGAAAGCTTTCAGGTCGATCCGATCCCCGAGCTTGGCAATGTACTGACCATCAAACCGCATGTTGCGCAGACCTCGACCAACATGACGGTGATCACCAACCGCCGCACCTATTCCTTCCACCTGCGCGAAGGCTCGATCCCGAACCGCACAGGCATGTTCTTCGAGGTGCGCTTCCGCTACCCCGATGAGGAACGCCGTGCGGCGGGTGCCACCCAACCGAAGGGGTTCGAGGCACCTCGCAACTACAACTACCGCGTCTCCGGCGAAGGGGATTTCCGCCCCAGCCATATCTACGACGACGGGCGCTACACGTATTTCGTCTTCCCGGAAAACGGTCGCCAGCCCGCCCTCTTCAAGGCCGATGACCAAGGCCGCGAGCGCACAGTCAACTGGACCCAGCAAGGCAACACCGTTCGCGTTCTCGGGGTGAACACCTATTGGACGCTGCGCATCGGCGACGAGGCGATCTGCGCCTGGCGCGACGAGAGCGCGATCTATGTGAGCAACTGACCATGGCCGATCAAACCCCTCCCGACCTTCAGAACCGTCTCGACCAGTTCAGCCAGCGCGGCAAATCGAAACGCCGGGGCAACAGCCTCGGGGTCGGTGCCCTCGCCGCCGCCCTCGCCCTTGGCGGGGCCGGGGTCGCGTATTTCCTGGCCACCGGCCTGCAGGAGGGCGACAGCGCACTCGAGACCTCCGATGTTGAAACCTTCCAGGACCGCCGCCCCGGCACCGGTGGGCGGCTGGAGTTTCCACCCGATGAGACCGAACAACGGGTCAATGACGCGCTGATCGCCGTCGAAGAAGCGCTTGATGTGCCCGCCGCCCCTGCCCCCGAGCCGAGCGCCGAGGTGCTGGCCGAGATCGCCAAGCTCCGCGAGGCCCTTGCCGCCAGCCAGGCCGCCCGCAACTCGGAAATCCAGTCCGCCGTTGCCGACCTGCGCGAGGCCTTCGATGAGCAGAAGGCGGCCTTGGAAGCACTTATAGCGGAGAAGGAGGCAGAGCTTGCCAACCTGCAGCGCCAGACCGAGGCCCGCATCGAAGGTCTGCAGGCCATGCTCGATGCCGAACGGGCGCAGCGCGAGGGGCTCGAGGCTGAGCTCGATCGCGAGGGGCTGATCGCCGATCAGCGCCTACTCGAAGAACGCCGTCGTCAGGAAGAGGAACAGCGCCAGCGCGAGGCCGAGCGGGTCGCCGAGGAGCTTCTGACCGCGCAGATCAAATCCCCCGCCGTGGTCTATGCCGACGGTCCGCGCGGCGGCCAAAGTGGCGCGGCGGTGGCCGATCCTGCTGCCGCAGGCACCGAGGGGCCGGTCCTCTCGGGCAATGAGGCGTTCCTGCAGAGTGCGCGACCGCTCGAAGTGCAGGAGGCCACCCGCCTCACCCACCCCGAACGCACGTTGACCCAAGGGTCCGTCATCCAGGCCGCGCTCCAGACCGCCATCAACAGCGACCTGCCGGGCTCCGTTGTGGCGGTTGTCTCCGAACCGGTCCCGGCGTTTTCCGGGGACCGGATCCTGATCCCCCGGGGCTCCCGCCTTTTTGGCCAATACCGCTCTGGCATCGAGATGCACCAGAAACGCATCCTCATTCTCTGGACCCGCGTCCTGACACCGGACGGAACCTCAATGGAAATCGCCGCTGTTGGCGGGGACCAGCTTGGCCGGTCGGGCCTCACCGGCCTCGTCGACACCAAGTTCGCCGAGCGCTTCGGAGGTGCGGCGCTGATTTCCGTGATCGGGGCGGCACCGGCCGTGGCAGCCGAGAGCGCCAACAATGAAACCACCAGCATCGTTCTGGGCGATGTCGGCAGCGACCTGCAGGATGCCGTCGGCTCGGTCATCGCCGACCAGGTGTCGATCGCGCCGACGATCTATGTCGATCAGGGAGCCTCGGTCACCGTGCTCGTCGACCGGGATGTGGTGATTTATTGATGGATCAGGCATCGCCAGCCTCATATCTCGAGCGCTATCTCGACCCGTTCCGCGACCTCTTGCGACGCGATGACGTGGTCGAGATCGCGATCAACCCGGACGGCAAGGTCTGGCTTGAGGTCGCAGGCGACGCCACCATGCGCCACGAAGGTCAGACCGTGGATCGGACCACAGCCCTCAACATGGCCCAGACCATCGTCGGCGATGCCAAGGCCCGCGTTTCTGAAAAGAACCCCCTCGTCTCCGGCAAGGTAGAATATGCAGGCCGTCCGCTTCGGGTCCAGGTCGCCGTACCGCCCGCCATCGATCGCGGTGCCTCGATCACCATCCGTCTCTTCGCCTCGGGCAGCGTCCGGGACTACGCCCCGGCCTATCTCTTCGGCAAGGCCGTGTCGCTGGACGCGCTCCGCGCCGAGAAAATGAAGAACATCGCCAGTCTGGCAGATGAGAACCTCGAAGCCGCGTTGCAGACCCTGGTCGAGGGGCGGCTCAACGTCCTGATCAGCGGTGGGACCTCGACCGGCAAAACCACTTTCGCCCGCCACCTTCTGACTCATGTCAGCGAACGCGAACGGCTGATCACCATCGAAGACGCCTTCGAGCTCTTCCCCGGTCAACCCAACACCGTCGCCCTCTTGGCCGACCGCGGTTCCGGCTCGCAACGTAGCGCCAACGCCCTTCTCCAGGCCTCCCTCCGAATGCGACCCGACCGGATCATCGTTGGCGAACTGCGCGGGGCCGAGGCCCTGACCTATCTCGAAGCCATCAACACCGGCCATGGCGGGTCGGTCTCTACAATCCACGCTGAAACCGCAGAACTCGCCATCGACCGGCTTGCGATCATGGTGCTGCAGGCTGGCACACCGCTGACCTTCGCCGAAGTGCGCGAATACATCCGGAAATCCATCGATGTGATCGTGCAGCTCGGCCGCGCCGAGGGCAAGCGAGGGATTACGGAGTTCTATCTGCCGGGGTCGTAAGCCCCTCGGCACAAAGGGTCGGAAGCTGCCGTTCGCGGCTGGAGCGAAGGCTCCAATGGTCAATTGCAGGAGCGGACTTTGATCGGCAGACACAGTTGCAGCGGGCTGGCTCCTACGCCCACGTGGGAGTGGCATTTCGTCGTGGCGAAGGGCTAGTATCGTGCAAGTCTTCGGTTGATTTCTTTTTGTGGAAGTCTGCATCTCGGATGGTCACGAACGGCCTCCAAACCCGCTTTTAGCGCGCTTGTCGCACAAACCATGTGTTTTTCCATTTCGTCAAACACCCACAACACACCGTGCATCGAGAGCTTTTGACTCTCTGCTTCTGCCCTAAGCGCACCATCGCCGGTTAGTAGTACCCAATTCCGTTCCACCGCTAAACAGAACGCAAAAACATCTGGCGTCGATAGCATTGCTTTCGCCCGTTTCAGTTCTGTTGCACGTGCGGTTTCTTGTGGAGTGAGTTGTTCGACCTTCAATCCAAGATCGAGCAAATCAGGGCCCAACCAATCGAGGAGTTCCGATTCATACAGAATATCTGGGACCACAAATTCATAAGGCAGGTCAAAAAGCCTCGCGGTCAGCGAGGCTCTTTCGATGTCAATCAAGACAGAGGTATCGGAAACAAGAACTTGCACATAACTACTATGACATGTGGTTCAACCGTTCTTCCAGCTCTTTTACTCGTATTTCGAGAAGTTCTGCCGCGCGAGACAACCCAATCAACCCTTCGGAGAGGGCACGAAAACACAGCCTCTGAAAGCGGTCAGGCTCTTCTCGTTCCCAAGGAATGGAATTCGGCTCCTCGAACGGCTCATCGCGCCAACCCCGTTGCTTATAGACCTTGAACAGGCGCGCAAATGTTGCCTGGTTGATGATGTCCAAATCCTTGCATCGATACGTCAGCGCTTGAATGCTGACGCCAAACCGATCCTTTAGACTAATGAGCTCACCAATGCTTATGTCCGTTCTGCGGGCACCGATCTCCTGCCGTAGCACTTCTGCCGGAACGAGAAATGCACCAGCAAATCGATTTGCGGCGCGTTCTGAATCACATCCTTCAGCGACCTTAAGAACCATGTGGCCCAGTTCGTGAGCTAAACTGAAGCGCTTCCGTTCAGACCAGGTCTTCTTCTTGATCATAATCACCCGCGCAGAGTGATGCTCTTTTCGACGGACTTTGGCCGCAAGGCCATCAATCCGATCAACGTCCAAAGACAACACCTTGATCCCGTGCTCCTCGAGGAGTTCAGCAAGCATTGGGATCGGATCGTGACCCAGCTGCCAGGAAGCACGCATGTTGCGAGCCGCGTCTTCGGCATCACGAACATCGGCCACCCAGTAGGGCGCTTCGTGTGGGGCATCCCATTCCTGGCTCGAAAGATTCAGCAAGCTTTCGATGGCGAGGTACTTTTCAACCATATTGAGCGTCTTGGCTTCGATCGTCGCGATCTCCTTGGCTGACGAGCTGGCTGACTTGCGAAACTCCACGCCCTCCAACTCAAGCTCGTCATCGCTCAGCAGGAAATCCACAGAGACCTCGAGTGCTCGGGCAAGACCTAGCAGCACGCCCGATCCGGGCATGTCTTCATTGCGCTCGTACTTGCCTATGGCTTGAGCGGACACCTTTTTCTCCATGGCATCGGAAAGTGCACGGAGCGAGAGGCCAGATGCTGCCCGGGCTCCTTTGAGTCGCTTGCCAATCATAACGTCCTCCCAGTGGGTGGTTTACATTTCACCCATATGATTGATATTTTGTAAACTACAATGCTTGAAAGCGCGGCTTTTTGTCCCTAACTTGTAACAGCAAGCCGAAAGAAAGGCAAATTTGTAAACCGCCAAGTCGCTTCACGAGGCGCTAAACAGGCAAAGAAAAGAGGAAGTAGCCATGAACGCACCGTTTGCGGGCGACCTACCTAGAGGAATTCAGAAGATCACGGCACTGCCGGACCCCGGTCTGGCAGAACTCTGGGACTCGATCATCGTCGAAGCCGAGATAAAGGAGCGCCTGCTCTCTCAGGCGGTGCTGAATTTCACAATGCGACCAAAGATGAGCCGAGCCGTGTTGCCACTCCATGGCGTCCTCCTGTTGGTTGGCGCACCCGGAACGGGCAAAACGTCGCTCGCGCGAGGGTTGGCCAACCGAACAGCAGCGGCTTTCAAGGGGGGGAACTTCCAACTGGTCGAGGTTGAAGCGCATGGCTTGACGAGTTCCGCCATGGGGAAAACGCAGCGAGCGGTTACTGACCTCTTCGCGCAAACACTTTCAGAACTTGCCAATGCAGGCCCGACGATTGTCCTGCTAGATGAAGTGGAAACCCTTGCGGTGGACCGCTCTAGGCTAAGCCTCGATGCCAACCCTGTCGACATTCATCGAGCCACGGACGCCGTTCTGGTACAGCTCGACCTGCTGGCAGAATCTCACAAGAACCTGCTGTTTGTGGCAACCAGCAACTACCCGGAAGCGGTGGACGATGCCTTCGTTTCCCGATGCGATCTGGTGCTTGAAGTGCCTCTTCCCGGAAAGGAAGCCTGCAAGACGATTTTGCGGGAATGCCTGTTGGGGCTAAGCAGCACGTATCCTGAGATAGAAGAGCTGACCAGCGACCGTGGTTTCGACACCTGTGCTGGCGAATTCGTCGGCCTCGACGGCAGGACAATCCGAAAGACCGTCGCAAACGCGCTCGCCTCTAACACTCAGGTGGCACTGAACCCCGGCTCAGTAACACTGCCCCAGTTAGCTGCTGCCGCAAAATCAGCCCAAACCAACAAAAGAGCGAATCGGGGGAAGTGATGATAACTGTAGCCCGCAGAACATTCCGAAGCTCTCCGCATCGCGACGCATTGGCAACATGGGCCGCCATCAGCGACTTGCTCACCCGTACAAATACCGGAGCGCAGCAAGAACTCAGCAGTGTCGCTGGCATTGCAAGCAGCATAATCGCGGACAAAGCCTGCGAAAACTCACCAATCATTGTCAGCTGTGAAGGGCCGCAGACGCGCATCTACTGTCTTTACGATGACGATGCGATCGACGGGTCGGACGCGAACGAAGACGTGCTCGGGTTTGACCCGCTGAAAGGTGATTGGTCGATTTCACTGCCATGTGAACCCGATGATCTCGGTTGGGTCCAATCTGCGCTGCAACAGAAGAGCAACCGCATCACAGCACGCGACAGAACCGAAACCAAAAAGCAAGACACAGCGAACAACTCGCAAGGTGCTACGCTCGAAATTGATCTCGAGGGGTTGTTGAAACCATGACAACAGTCATCACGTATTCCCGCACCCAGTCTGTCACCTATGTGGCCGATAACATCCTCAAGAGCCTCAAAGACATTATCCGTCTGAGTGGCATGGATCCAACAAATTTCGTGAACGACACGGAAATCAACATGCGCGGAATCAAGGCATGGTTGGAGAGCGAAGACCTCGAGAAGATCACACTCGAGATATACGATCCGGCAACCAATGGACTAATCCTGCGTTGGGATATCGACGTGAACTACAGTTGGTCTGCTGGAGATGGAAACTTCTGGACGGACACCGATCAACTTCGTTGGGCAATTCGCAAAGCGGGAGTTGCGCCGGCAAGCGCCAAGTATGACCTCCTGCTACGTACAAAGCCTGGACGACCTGATGTCCCGGGTTGGCACCGGACCACCGCCCGATCTACAGACGGTATGGTTCGCCAAAGCCTTGGCTCCACCATCGAACACAACGGTCTGGGAGCGACGGCAGCGTATTGGAGGCAGGCATCATGATTTCACTCCCGGACGCATTCAAAAAGTTCAAGAGCCGAATGGAGTTGAACGAAAGAGAGCAGCAGAACGCATCCAAGCGGCAGAAGGAAGTTCGCGAGCATCTGGATAAGGCCTTTCAGATCGACCGTAGCTTTTTGACAGGAAGCTACGCCCGCTGGACCAAGTCCAAACCACTCAAGGATGTCGATATCTTCTTCGTTCTTGGAAAGGACGAGGACCACTATCGAGACAAACATCCTGACAAGATACTGACCGCATTCTACGATACGTTGGTTGACGTTTATGGAAGCAGCGCCGTCAAAAAACAGGGACGCTCTGTGGGTGTGGACTTTGGTGTCGTCGTCGATTCCGACGACAACACAGATTACCGGGTTGTAAGCGTGGATGCAGTGCCCGCATTTGCAAAGGGCGACGACTACGAGATCCCGAACAACACAACCGGGAAGTGGATGGGAACAAATCCCGAAATCCATGCACAGAAGGCTGTTTCGGCCCACCAAGCTTATGGCAATGAGTGGAAGGGCCTGGTGCGCATGGTGAAGTACTGGAACCAAAACAGCCGCCACGGAGAAAAACCTATCAAGCCATCCTTTCTGATCGAGGTCATGGCGATGGAATGCCTCCATGGTGGATGGGGTGGTTCACATGACCGCGAAATCCAAGCGTTCTTCGCTACGCTACGCGACCGAATTCACGAGGATTGGCCAGATCCGGCCGGGCTCGGGTCTCCTGTTAGCGATCGAATGGACGCAGCGATGGTGAAGCGCGCCCAGACAATTCTGGATCAGGCAAACCGCGACATCGCTGCCGCAATTCACTTGGCGCGCCAGGGCAAGAACGGAGACGCCCTGAAAGCGTGGCGCGCTTTCTTCGGACCAAAATTTCCGCTGTCTTAGAAAGAAGAAACAATGGCTGAATGGTCGCTATCACAACTTCTATCATCGTTGCACGAGGATATTCAGCATCGGCTGTCAACGGCGCGGAAGTCGTTCAAGCATCCCGGTACAAAAGGGGACGCAAGCGAAGCGATTTGGATCGATATGCTCGCACAGTACATCCCTGAGAGATATCAGGTTGCAAGTGCTCATGTCGTCGATAGCCGGGGAAATTTTAGCGATCAAATTGATGCCGTGATCTTTGACCGTCAATATTCGCCCTTCATTTTCACCTACGAAGAACAGCTCATAGTTCCAGCAGAAAGTGTATACGCTGTTTTTGAGGCCAAGCAGACGGCAGATGCCGGTCTGGTGAGATACGCGCAAGACAAGGTGGCTTCAGTCCGAAATTTGCATCGGACCAGCCTACCAATCCCTCATGCTGGTGGGGTTTATCCGCCAAAACAGCTCATTCCCATCATTGGTGGGCTTCTTACTTTTGAGAGCGAATGGAAACCTCCCCTCGGTGCATCGTTCGAAAAGATCCTCAACGAAGGCGAAGATGATAGGAGGTTGGACATCGGATGCGTTGCCTCTCACGGGCATTTCCTGTTCGCCGAGGATGGGCGATATAACCTTGTTGAGGGGTCAAAACCGGCAACGGCTTTCTTATTTGCACTGATCTCACGGCTCCAGTTCAGCGGCACTGTG
This sequence comes from Pseudosulfitobacter sp. DSM 107133, assembly GCF_022788695.1. Classification (NCBI taxonomy): domain Bacteria; kingdom Pseudomonadati; phylum Pseudomonadota; class Alphaproteobacteria; order Rhodobacterales; family Roseobacteraceae; genus Pseudosulfitobacter; species Pseudosulfitobacter sp. DSM 107133. The sequence continues at coordinate 51,099 of NZ_CP085161.1, read as the reverse complement.
CCAATGATCGATATCGATGCCTACGGCGATTGGCTGACCAAGTAGCTGTCGCCAAAGTCCGCTTCGGCTTTTTGCTTCGCGGCGGCACCAACAGCTATCGATTGGCGGTTAAGGGACTTTGACTGTACTTCGTGTTCTTGGATGGGGCGACAAATGGTAAAGAACATCTGCATATTCTCGGACGGAACAGGCCAAATGGGCGGCGCCAGGCCTGACCAACGGCTGTCGAATGTTTACAAGATGTATCGAGCCATGCGTCCGGGTCCAGATTCACCAATTAGCCCGAAGGACCAAGTGGCCTTTTACGACCCTGGCTTGGGAACAGGAGAAAGTGGCGGGTTATTCGGTCGGATCAAGCCGATCTTGGAAAGCGCCGTCGGCACTGGCATCGACCACAACATCATCGATTGCTACGAGCAGATCATCGCCAATTACGAACCCGGCGACCGTGTGTTGCTGTTCGGGTTCTCGCGCGGGGCCTACACAGTAAGAGCACTGGCGAACGTTATGAACCTCTGCGGTGTCCCGACGCAGATGCCGGATGGTTCGCCGGTCCCGCGTCACGGTCCCGGATTGCGGAAGATAGCCAAGGACGCTGTAAAATTCGTGTATAATCACGGTGCTGGAAAACCGCGCGGACAAGATCCTTACTTCAACAACCGTGAAGAGCTCGGCAAACGATTTCGCAAAAAGTATTCGAGCTTTCCCATTGAAGGCGAAGACAATCAGGGAAACGTTCAGCCAACATTCATCGGGGTCTTCGACACCGTGGCGTCACTGCGAACGGCTGTTGTCCGCACCTTGGTCTGGGGCGTCACGTTCGGCGTCGGGTCGGCTTTTGCCGCAGGTGTTGCATTCGGGTGGTCTTGGCTTTTGGTTGTTCCACTCGGCGTACTACTAGTTGCGCTTCTTTGGCAGCTTGGTTCCCTGTTGCTCGACAACTTCAAATATTTCTCGGACGATCCCGAACGCAAACTGAAGCTTTGGCGCCCAACGGATTGGCCGCAGATCCTCAAGACGGGTCATTTCGCGGCTTGGAACAAGCGCAACTACGACAAGTGGCTTGATCCCGATGTCCAACACGCCCGTCATGCCATGGCGATCGACGAAGACCGTGCTGACTTTCCAAGGGTCGGATGGGCATCCAAGGCGGCCGCGATTGAGACCAAAGATCGAGAGCCGAAGTGGTTGAAGCAGGTCTGGTTCCCGGGCTGCCATAGCGACATCGGTGGAAGTTATCCCGAGGCAGAGTCCCGCCTGAGCGATATCGCCCTCGATTGGATGGTCGACGAATTGAAAGACTGCGTGCCGTCGATCCAGATCAACGAGAACGTCTTGAACCGCTCCCCTGACCCTCTGGGTTTGCAGCACCGCGAAGACGCGTTGGTAGCATTTGGCCCCCTCCGCATCCGCTGGAAGAAGGGAATTCGCGCAGTTGGCGACGACTTCCCGCTCCATCCTTCAGTCGAAGAGCGCATGCGAGCCAAGGCCGTCGCCCAGTGTGGCGAGGTTAAGCCCTACCGACCTGCCCAGTTGAAAGAGCGACGCGACTTGAAATTCTACTACGACGAATAGGGGACTAGTCGACGGCGCTCACCCTCCCAACAATTCCTCGATGAAGTCCTCCTGCCGGTCGAGCGCCGCCTCCCATTCCTTCGGCACGGCGGCTTCCCGCTCGAGCGTCTCCGGCTCTGGTTGCCCGCGCCCGGCCTCCATCGCCATCACGCTCATCGCGCGCGCTTCGCGGCGTTGCGAGCGATCCCGGACAGGCGTGCGGTCGGTTGGTTGTCGCGGCTCATCCTGACTGACTTCATCCGCACTTTCACGCGCCCAAGGCCCCACGCCCTGCACACTCGGCGGATAGGGGAAGGGCTTGCCCTCCTGGCGGGCCAGCATGTCCTTGAAGAACGGATCGTCGTAATACTTGATCCGGCTCGCCTTTATCGGGTGCTGCGGCGAGGCGAGGATAATGACCTCGTCGGGGTCCATCAAGCGAGCCTCGGTCTCAGATAGCAGCGGCCGCTCTTCCAGACGCGCCGAAGTCGAGGTCGCGCCGAGGAAGCCCTTGTTGCGGCCATACATGCGGGTCACGGCCTCGCGTGTGGTGCTGCCGACCGCGGCTGAGACCTCCTTGACCGTGCGCTGATCCCGAGGGGTGATGTAGAGTTTGAGCCCTGCCCCGTTCTCGAGGCTTTCACGGCCCTCGGGCCCGTAGATCCGGTCGAGCGAGGCCAGCGACTGCGCAATCATCGCGACGCGACCACCGTAACTTGCCAGCGAATGGATCGCGCGTTCGAGATAGGGCATCGCCCCCATCTGCTGGAATTCGTCGATCATCATCATGACCGGCCAGGGCTCATCCGGGCCGGGCTCGTTCAAACGGATCGAGGCGATGAGATCGGCGAACATCAGGCGCAAAAGCGGCGCCAATGTCGCGATGTGATCCTCGGAGACGGCGATGTAGAGCGATTGCGGGGTCTTGCGGAAGGTCGAGAAATCAAAATCGCTCGCCTCGGTGGCCGAGCGCACCGCCGGGTTGTCCCATTGCTTGAGACCGGCTGTCATCAACGCCTGAATGTTTGAAGTCAGGAGCCGCGACGAGGCCGAGGCCGCGTTGGTCCAGAGCTCGCGCAGGATGTCTTCTTCGGCCTCGTCGGCATAGGTCTTGTATTGGGCGTTCTTGTATTCGCCCCCGGCGACGATCTGGTTCACCGCGCCAAGGTTCGGCGTGCCCCGCTGGATCGCTAGCAGGCAGGCCGCGACAAAGATCGACTTGCCAGCCTCGGAGAAGGTGTCGAGCGTCTTGTTGTCCTTGTCAAGGAAGAGGTCCGCGAGGATCGAGACCTCGGTGAAGCGCTGCGCGAAGCTCGGGGCCTTGGCGATCCGGGCCAGAGGATTGTAGCAGTGCGTGGCATTGGCCCAGTCGAAGGGGCTGAAGCGATAGACCTCGTCGCCGTTGAGCGCCCGCAGCCGGGCAGTTTTCTCGAAGTTCTCGCCCTTCACGTCGAGCACCACCACCGAACCTGCGAAGCTCAAGAGGTTCGGGATCACGAAGCCGACGCCCTTACCGGCGCGGGTCGGGGCCACCATCATCACATGGGGGATGGTGGTCGAAGAGATAAACTCAGCCTTGGAACTCGGTGCGCCGAGCTTGCCACAGACAAAGCCCTTGCCCGGCGCCTGCAGCATGTCGTTCTTCTTCAACTCCGCCTTTGTCTGCCAGTGGGCCGAGCCATAGTCATCCCGCTCCTTCTTCCAGGTCCAAGCGAGCGCCAGGGCGCCTAGGCCGATTGCTCCGAAGCCGACGGCGCCGAAGCCAACCTTGAAAGCCTCCGGATGGGCCGCGCGTGTGCCCGCGCCGGCCTTCCAGAGCGCCAACATGTCGAAACTCTGAAACCCGGTTTTCAGGGCAAGGGTCAGGTAGAAGGCAGCGACAATGGTGCCGATGACGGCGCCGCAGATCACGCCGAAAAGAAGTGCGGCCCAGAGGGGAAGTGTCTTGGTCATGGTGGTCATCTCCCTCAGAATTCCATCTCGTCATCGAGACCGCGGTCACGGCCCAGCTCCTGCGCTTCCTGCTGGCCGCGCAACCGCGCAACTTCGGTCGCCTTGTCCTGCTGCAAACCGGCGGCGCGGTCGGTGAAGACCTGATCGCCGGTCTCCTCAAAGGTCATCTCGAGGAATTCCTGCGTGACGGTGATCTGGTCGAGCTTGCTCGGCAGGGCCGCGTCCAGCACCTCGTAGTTTCCGCGCCGAAGTTCGGCCAAGCCTTCCTCGCCCAACTCCTTGAAGAGCTCGGATTGCAGGGTCCGCTCGACGGTCTCTTCCTGCTCCTCGGTAAGCTTGCCGTCGCGCAACATGTCGGCGAGGTCCTGCAGGTAGGGATTGGGCGTCCGATCGTCCTCGTCGATGAGCGGCAGGATCTCCTGTTCTTCGTCCGCGAGGGTCCGACCGATCTCGACACCCAGTTCCTTGGCGCGTTCCATCAGCGCGTCCATCACGCCGTCGACTTTTTCCAGCGCGGCATCGAGCTGGTCGTCATTGGCCGTCTCCACGCTCAGTCCGTCCTTGGCCAGCACCGCGTTCATGTCCCGCTCGACCCAGTCCTGCGCCATGCCGTAGTTCCGCGTACCGCCCGCCGCGATCCGGGCCACCAGCTCCTCGCTGTCCATCCCGGCCTCCTCGGCGCGCTCGAGCACATCGCGCAGCCCATCGCCATTGCCGGACTGCAGCGCCGCGATCAGCACCTCGCTTCCCGCCCCCGGCGGATAGGGTTCTTCGAGCTGCTTGCCAAAGCGCGCGCGCAGGTCCGGATCCGGCACCATCTGCGAAAGGTCCGCGATGATCGGTGCGGCCTTGGCCTCGAAGGCGGCGCGCTCGGCAGGATCCAGTTCCTCGGCCTTGAGCCTGAGCGCTTCGATCGTGCGCTCGGAATAGTCGATCGCATCACCGACGGTCTTGATGTCCTTCATGTCTATCTCTCCTTCGGTGAAGTTCCACGGCGTGCCGGAACCAAGCCCGTCCGCCATGCCGCGCACAGCGCGCGCCATGTGCTGCCGGTCCATCCGGTCCAGCAGGTCGGCGAGGTTCTTGTAGTCCTTGGCGAAGCCCACCACCTGCGCCTGCGCAATGGCGGATTCCTGGGCCGTCAGGGCGATCTCGCGCGGCAGGCGGGCCTCTTCCTTGGCGCGGTAAATCTCCTCGATCCCGGCGGGCTTCTCGAAGATGCCGCGCTCAAGCCGGGTGGTGGCGTCGAGCATCACGCCGTACGCTTCAGCGATCTCGGCCTGCTTCTCGCGCATGAGCTGCGGCGACATCACACCCTCGGCCCAGCAGGAGAACCAGGTGCCCTTCTCGACGCCGCGATTGTTCAGGATGATATGCGCATGCTTGTGCGCCCGGTCGTCATGGACTGCGAGCACATAATCCCACTGGTCGCCGTATTCGCCGCTCTCGAAAAAATGCTCCGTCCAGTCCATCGCGATGTCGCGCACCTGATCGACCGTCACGTCGGTCGGGAAGGACAGCAGCATGTGCGAGGTGAACCCGAGCTTGGTCGAGCCGCGCCAGGTGCCGGCCCAGTCCTCGATGATGTCTTCCTTCTGCTCGTCGGTCAGGACCTCCGCGTCGGTCAGCGCGTTGGTCATCGTCGAGTAGGTGTAGACCGCCTTGTCATTGATGTAGGAGATCTGCGCTCCGAGCGAGGCGCGCGTCTTGCAGCCCCCTGCCCGGATCCGTTTGAAGACCGCCGCGCGGCTCTGACCCGACGCCGCCTTCAGTGCGTTGCGCGCCGACAGGGATCCGACGCGCGCAAAGCTCCGACCCTGCCGACGGCCCGCCAGCCGCGCGTCGATCCGCGCCGCGGCCTGGCCGCGGATGCGCTCATCCTCCCAGAGCCGCCCCATGACGGAGGTGTAGAGGGCGAGGGGGTCAGCCATTTCGAGAGTTCCGGTTCACGATCGAACAGTCATGCATCGGGGTTCGCGTTCGAGGCTTACCGAGAGGCAGCGAACCCCGATCCAAATCTGAACCGGAACTCTCAGGCACCAGCCTCAGACCGCCGCCAGCCACGCGCGGGCCGTCCTCCAGAACCTCGCTCTCCGCCCCCTGCCCTTCTTCCTTTTGCGGCCATTCCTGATGACGCAGTGCTTGTGCGGCATCCTTCATCCGGCCCATCTCACGGCTCATCGACTGCGCCAAATCGAAGAGTTCGATCAGCACGGCGCGGTCCGCCTCCGAGACTTCCAGCAAGCCGCGATGCACCGCCTTGGAAAGTGCCAATCCAGCGTCGCTCACATCCTTCGCCTGACGCCAGGCCGCGCAGAATTCCCCGACCAGATCGCGTGGCACATCGAGAAATCCGCACCGCCCGCGCAGTACCGCATTCAGCGCCTGTGACCGGTTGGCATAGCCCCGTTCGCGCCACTCGGCATCGAAGGCTTCCAGTTCAGATCGACTGGCCCGGAACGCCACCGTTTCGCTCGGATCGCGCACCGTGACGCCCTCGCCCGCCTCCTCTTTCGCGAGCCGGTTCACATGGCGCGGGGAAATGTCGAATGCTGCCGCCAGGTCCTTCGCGCTCTCGCCCGCAGCAAAACGCCGCGCCACTTCGATGCGCTGTTCGAACTTAAGGTTTTTCGCTGGCCTCGGCACGGGTCAGACCCCTCGGACAAAATGTGCAAACATTGGCCATATCCTGCCAACGTCTTTCTTTTCTCCTTCGCTTATACATCAATACATCACATTACACAATATTACGTTTTGCATGTTTTAACTTTTTGCATGGCTTGGCGGCGTCTTCAAAACCCTGCACAGCGAGGCGCTGAATGGGCGCTCTCCTCATCGACAGACAGAGGTTGCTCGGAAAGAGACTGCGGAAACTGGTGCCCGAGCAGCGCGTGAAAGCGCACATATCGAGCGCCCGAGCCGGCCACGGATTGGGCGCCAGGAACACGAAATCGGCCCGCGCGGGATGGCGCAGGTCACACCCTCTGAGGGCGTCACGAAGCTTCTGAGAGACGGCGTCGGACCCCTGCGGACCCGAAGACCCGCAAGGGCATGGGTCAGTGACCCAGTCCCTGATTGCGCAGATCTTCGTAGCGGCCGCGGGCGATCAGTGCCTCGGTCTCGAGGCTGTCGAGAAACTCAGGATGGGCATCTTCATCGAAGGCGGCGAGGTAGGCATCGAAGGCCATGTCGGCTTGCAGTTCGGCGAGGTCGATGGATTGTTCGAGTGTCATGGTGTGATCCTTTCCGTTGATCGTCGTTGGACGGATCGTGGAAAAGACCGGGGGCATGAGAGCGGGCTGCACCCGCCACGGGGCGGAATGAAATGGAGCACGCCGGGGGCAGGTTTGTTGTGAGCGATGCCCAGCAGAGCTCAAGGCGTCTGCCGTCCAGAAACCTGCCTCCGGCGTTGCCGACCGCTCGACCCCGGGCTAGCGATCTGACAGGCCAACAGGTCGACGGAAAGGTGCGCGGCGGTGACCCTGACATGAGACGTTGCCCCCGGAAGCATGACGTTGATTTGCGACTTCATCACCGGCTGCCAACGATGTGTTTGCATACCCAGTGGCTTCGCCAAGACGACCCAGACGCAGGTTGCTGGAGGGAGAGAAAGAATGGGATTCTATTGCGAGATGAACCACCAGCACCCCCGACAGGCCTTTGGTGCCGTCAAGGGTTCACACGATCCTCGACGCAGCCAGAGAGAAGGATCCCAACAGCGTGTATGACCCACCTGGTCCGACGGCCCGCTACTATGACCGCGTCCGAAATATGCCGCGTTCTTCGGACACCGATCTTGGGCCCGCCCAGAGGTAGTTCCCCGGAACGACAAAAAAGCCAGACCGCCGGAGCGGTCTGGCCGATGGCTTAGGCGGCGTCTTTGGGGCCCCAGGGGATGACGGCCTGCAGGGACGGATCGTCTTGGCTAGCGGCCTTGCCGAGGTTGGCGTTGAAGCCGTGGTCGCGGATGGTCAGCGTGTAGTAGTCGGCGCCGGTCTCCTTGTTCTGCTTCTTCCAGATGCCGCCGCACTCGACCAGCTTGCCGCGCGGGGAGCGACCGAGGACGCGGTGCGTGGGGGCCATCGGGTTCGTGCTCCCGACGGGTTCGACCGTGATGTCGAGGTCGAAGGTCAGGGTCGAGATGGAGCCGACGCCCTTGGCGGTCTCAACATCGGCGCTGGTGAATTTGATGCAGTTCGTGGTCATTGCTCTTCTCCTTGTTTGCGTTGCAATGATGGTCAACTTGCAGCTGGCCAAGGCCTGACCACACCGAAGGCGAAGCGCAGCGGAGAGGGGCAGGCGCCGGTCTTTTTGCTGCGCGAGGAATGGCCCGCAGGGCCAAGGGAAAAAGATCGGCGACAACCTTTGTGGACGGGACGACAGCTGCGACCAGCATGTCATGCAAAGCAACAAATCGGGAGAAGTGCGATGGCCGCGGTGGGAAATGTGAATTGCACCGACAGACGCACCAGGGCACATCGGGTTCATTTTCACTCCCAACTAAACCGCGGCAAGTATCCATGATACCTATGAACGAACAAATGGTGGGCCTAGCAGAGCGCCGAGCAAGCGAAGGGAAACAACGAGTCAAAGTGCGGCACTTCGGACAGCCAGGAGGAGGCCAAGCAAACTAATGCACCTAGGCAGACTGGCAGACACCCATGCCGACTAATGGTGACAGTGGTCCCAAAAAACCGTTGCCAACACTTACGAGCTTCGTTTGACGACTGAGCCGATAGCTTTGTTCATGCCTTTCGGGTCATCAACCTGATCGCCGCAGATTGCGGTCCCCATCGGAACGAAAACGTCTCGGAGACGTCGAACCATCCACCGCCATCACCTGCGCCGTGGTTCGCGCCCATGCAGGAACACTGGCAATCGTGTCCGACGGCGTTCCGACAAGCGGGCGCGCACTTCTCCATTTCACGGTAGGGCTGAACGACGTAGAGCCGTCCATATCGTTCCAAGCCACTGTCAACAAAACGATTGAGCCAACTAACTGGTAGCTTCCAGGCTTTCTCGACGGGAGCCCATTGTACTTCGGGCTTCCGGCGTCCGGTTGCCAGACCGAAAAGCCAGCCCCGATTATCGGGACGATATGGCAACCGCGCTGTGAGCTTATCGCCTGAAATCCCGGAACGGACGATGATTGGAATATTTGCGCTATTCCACTGGTGGCGGATTTCGGGAGGGATGGCGGTAGTGTCCATAAAATTCCCTTTTTTGTTATAGAGTTACTTCAGTCATATATGCAATCATCGGGTTTAAAGAAGTCGTGCAGAAGCCGGTTCACCGATCCGCGTGATTTCAAAGATACTGGCAACGGCGGCTGAAAAATGAAACCTGAAATTTCCGAATTCTCTTACGGGTTCGCCCTTACCAATGAACTCGTCGGTTGGGTTGCGCTATCAGCCGCACCCGTGTTCCCAAGCCTGGTCGAGGAAGGCAAAGCAGGGGGCGGCTATGATGTGAAGCTCGACCGGCCAGGTGTTCCCTTGTTTCTGCAATTCAAACGATCCCACTGTATGGTCCGCCGAACGGCGAAGGAACACCAAGCCGTCGTGGCCTTGGGCGGGACACTGAACGTTCCCTACTACCGTTTCCCCATCACCGAAGCGACGACCTCCGATCAGCATGAACTCCTGCTGGCGTTAGATGATGGCTCAAACCTCGTTTTTTACGCGGCACCCCACTTTCACAGGCGAAACGAGATCAATCAAGCCTGGAGTCGGTCTGATGTCGCCCGGCGCTCGCTCTTCGTGGCTCCACGGATGATAGGCCCATTGGACGATGAGCAACACCATGTCGCCTTCGATGGTGGGAATACATGGCTGTGTTCGGAACCACGCGTTCTCGAAGTGCTAACCAACCGAGGGTTGGAGGACAAGCTGAACGGTTTTTTGAAGAAACACGATCAGCCGCTTGGAGAACGCCTGCCGTCGCTGGTGGCGGAAATGCATGAGGCCGAACGGCGCGGGCGGCAGAAAGCCGAGCTGCGCCGCGGCTCAGGTATGCCACAAGATACTTCTATTTCTGACCGGGGGGACATTCCGGTGGTTGAAACCTTGACGCGAAGGTCCATCGTGGAAGGAGAATCTGACGCAGCAATCATGCCGGAACCCGAACCTCCGATGTCGCGTGAGCCCAAGCCTCTCGGAAGCGAAGCAGCCGTACTCCGGCAAGTGGCAGACATCGCCGCGCATGTGTTCGAGACGCAGTTGATCATCGTCCAGCCACGGTAAAGCAGTATGCAGGCCTGAAACCGCCGTATTCCTCGTGGGCATACCCCCCAAAGAAAATTTCCGGGAACGTGAATGTCAGGGGAAAACACTCCCGCCATCAGCGCGTCTATGTGCAAACGCAAATCCTGTCACTTAGCACTTAAAGATGATAATCTGATCTTCCTTATTTCAATGACTTAGCTTTGCCCCTAAATGTGAGAATTGGCACTTAAATTAATAATGGAGACTGGACTTTAGCCCTTAATTCGATAATTGTGGCTCCGATTTTGTCGGGTTCTCATTGTGACCGAACCACTTCTATACGAGATAGACGACGCCGTGTGGGCAGAAGCCTGTCGCCGTGCGGCTGCGATCCGCAGATTCCTGGAATCCAGTTCCGGTGAGTCAACAGTGGCCGCTATTGCCGATCTTGCCTCCGAACTGCAGGTCAGCCAAGCGACGACCTACCGTTTGCTGAGGCGGTTTCGGGCGGACGGAACTGTCATGTCGCTCGTTGAGACCAAGCGCGGACGCCCGACGGGCCATCGCGCTTTGGATGCTCGGCGCGAGGAGATCATCGAGAAGGCAATCCGCACGTACTATCTGAAACCGACCCGGCCACCGGTCTCGCAGCTGGTGCGGGACATTGAAACGGATTGCGCTTCGGCAGGATTGAAGTCGCCGCATCGCCGAACGATCGAGCGGCGGCTGGGCGACCTGGACCTGCGCCACCGGGCGCAGCGTCGGGGCGAAACGCGGACCGTAAAAGCAACGACGGCGGTCCCGGGAACACTGAGCACCTCCCGACCCCTCGAGATTGTTCAGATCGATCACACGAAGGCCGACATCTTTGTCGTCGATGAGGAAACCCGCGAACCAATCGGACGACCGTGGCTGACCCTGGCCATGGATGTCTTTAGCCGTATGGTGACGGGCTTCTACTTGACCATGGATGCGCCATCCCGGCTTTCGACGAGCCTATGCCTGCTGCATTCGGTCTATGACAAGACGGCCTGGCTCAAAGCGCGCGAGATCGAAGAGCCCTGGCCCGTGGCCGGCCTTCCCGACCGGGTGCATGTGGACAATGGCGCGGATTTCCGGAGTCGCGCGTTCAAACGTGGCTGCGAGAATGCAGGCATTGCGATCGACTGGCGACCGCCGGGTACGCCGCGCTTCGGCGGACATATCGAGCGTTTGATCGGCACCCAGATGGGACGGCTGCACCTGTTGCCCGGTACGACCTTCAGCAACGCTCAGGACCTCGCGGAGTATGATTCAAGAAAACATGCGGCGCTGACCCTGCGCGAGTTGGAGCGCTATATCGCCCTCGACATTGTCGGGTCCTATCATCAATCCATCCACAGCTCGCTGAGCCGCCCTCCCCTCGCCGTCTGGTGGGACCATGAAGGCGAGATCCCTCTGCGGCTGCCTGAGGATCGATTGCAGTTCTGGGTCTCTTTCCTGCCGGAGCAGGAACGGACCTTGCGTCCAACCGGCATTCACCTGTTCGATCTGCGCTACTGGTCAGCCGCACTCAGCGCCGATGTCGGCCGGACTGAGCGGCGGCTTCTCGTGAAGTATGATCCGCGTGATATGTCGCGTGTGTTCGTGCGGCGGCCCTCAGGCAACTTCGTCGAAGCCCGCTACGCGGACCTGACCCTGGCACCCATTTCCCTGCACGAGGCTTTGACGGCGCGTCGCACCCTGCGTGAGAAAGGGCGGCGTGAAGTCGATAGCCGCGCGGTTGTGAGGACCGCACTCGAACAGCGGAAGTTGGTTGATGAGGCCGTAAACAGAACCGCTGCCGTGCGGCGCGGCAAAGCTCAGCCGAGGCGTGCCGACGACCTCCGGGATACGGGCACGCTCCGTGGTGTCGACTCCAGCAAACCGGTGCCTTTTGTTGAGGACACCGAATGAGCTGGAGCCATAATGACGAACGATCACCCTCATCTTACCGCCGACGCGGCAGCCCTGCTGTCTGAACCCCAGGCGGGACGCATTCGCGCCATCAGGTCCCGCCGTTGGGTTCTCTACCCTCGCGCAAAGCAAGCCCTCGATCGCCTCGAGGCGCTCCTTGATCATCCGAGAGGTTCCCGCATGCCGTCTGTCGCGATCTATGGCGACAGCGGGATGGGCAAGACCATGATCATGCAACGCTTCCGCGATCAGCATCCGCCACATCTTGATCGCCGTACCGGGATTCTGAAGACACCGGTCCTGGCCATGGAAATGGTTAGCCGCCCCGGCGAGCGGCGCTTCTATGGTGAACTGCTTTCCCTCCTCGGCGCACCCCAGGCACCGCGGGCCGATATTGCTCAGATGGAACAGGCGACGCTGCGGATTATGAAGGCAATCGGCACCCAGGTTCTGGTCATCGACGAGGTCCACAACATCCTCGCCGGGACCTATCGAGAGCAACGTATCGTGCTCAACATGCTGCGCTTTCTCAGCAATCGGCTCCAAATCTCACTGGTCTGCTTCGGCGTGAACGACGCCCGGGAAGCCATCGGCGGTGACGTTCAACTTGCGCGACGCTTCGAGCAACTCACCCTGAACCGTTGGGCCGCCAACGAAGACTTCGAGACGCTGATCGCGTCGATCCTGCGCAATACGCCATTGCGGCGACCCTCTGTGCTGACGCCGAAATCCCTGCGGCGCATTCTGCAGATTACGGACGGTATCACGGCGAACATCTTCCAGATGCTGGGCAGTCTTGCGATCGAGGCTATCGAGAGCGGGACCGAACACATCACCGACGGCGCCGTCGAGGCTTGGGTGCCTGCATTTGATGCCGAAGCGGTCTTCGCATGACGGGACCCCTGCCCGTCACCTTGCCACCTCTGCGCGGCGAAGTCCTGTCATCCTGGATCAGTCGCCACGCGGACTTCTATGGCGTCACGCCGTTGACCATGTTGCGCCATGGATTGCCGGATGCGACATCCCTTGAGGCAATCGATTTTTCCCTGACCAACGCCCAAGCGAACCGGATTGCGGGGATGTTCGGTGTCAGCCCGCAACTTGTACGCAGCCTGAGCTTCGCGGGTGCCCCCAAAGCGGCTCACCGGTTCATCGCCAAGAGTCCAATGCAGCGTTGCGGGCGGTGCACTCAAACCGATGTCAGCCCTCCGCCAATTCTTAGAAGCGAATTGCAGGGGTGGCGGATCACTTGCTCGCACTGTGGGGAACCCTACCAGGACAAGACCACCAGTGACGGCGAACGGACGCTTGAGCCATATCGCGCGGCAGCACGTCGCGGTGAGACCTTGTTGAACAACCACGCAGAGCGCCGCGTGGAAACATGGCTGCCACCTCTGGAGATCGCGCGGCTTCTGCTCATGCGCCGCATCCCCTGGCCGCCCCCGCGTGACGGCGATCTCTGGCGCTACCGGCTCCTCGGCGCCATCGTCCCCGATTTCGATGCCATACTGGCCAGGGAGACTTCGTTTCCACATTCGCCAAAACACCCCATCCTGCCACTCTGCATCCGACCCGCGCTCCTGGCAGGCGTGGCGATCATTGACCGCGCAGGGCCACCGATGCTGAAGATGCTGCACGGGCACATGATGGGCGAGAACAGAAAGCGCTTTGTCATGGCGACAGACCATTTGGTAAGCCCGGCGATCGAGTGGGGACCACCCCAGCAGTTCCAACTGATATGAAACCCGGGCCAGATGATTCTCAGCTTAAAGTGCCAAAAATCTTCAAATCGACCGCATTCTCACATTTAAGTGCTAAGTGACAAGAGCGCGTATTTCCAGGACACCCATGCCAAGATCGGGCTGCTGCCGGGCTGGGGCCTGTCGCAGCGCCTACCGCGGGTCGTCGGGCCGTCGACGGCGAAGGAAATCTCCCTCACCGCCCGCCGCGTGCCTGCGACAGAGGCTGCTTCGCTTGGTTTTGTCACGCGGGTCGTGCCGGATGACGCGCTGGCCAGTGCCGCGCGCGAGGTGGCCGAGGGGATCGCGCAATGGGACCCGGCCCACATCGCACGGATCAAGGCGCTGATGGACGACGGCTATGCCCTGCCGCTGAGCGACGCGCTGGTGCTGGAAGTTGAGCGCGCCGCCGACCTTAACCGACAGGTCAAGATCGGCGGTCCAGGTCCGGCGTGACGGCAATCGCGCCCCGAATCAGCTGACGAATTCGGGGCCGACGTTCGACGTGGCCATACCGGTGCGGTCGGTCCGCCTGCCGTTGAGTGGGTCGAACAGGTGAAGCGCCTCTGCTGGCCAGTCGAGCCACGCCAGCATGTCTTCGCGCAGGGTGGTCGACTTGGGCAAGGTGGCGGCCACGGAGTCGCCCGACGGCATCCGGCAATGGGCCAGCCGCGCGGCGCCGAAATCCTCGATCAGCTCGATCCGGACTTGGACCTTGCCGGTGGCGGGCGAGAGGGAGACATCTTCGGACCGCAGCCCAAGGATCGTGTCGCCGGAGGCCCGGACGCCCGGCAGGTCGATCCTATGATCCTCCGCGCCGGTCAGATGACCAACACCATCGGCGATCCGGACGGGAAACAGCGACATCGCGGGCGAGCCAATGAAGCTGGCGGCGAAGGTCGTAGCGGGGTGGGCGTAGACCTCGGCCGGGGAGCCGATCTGTTCGATCCGGCCGCCGTTCATGACGATCAGCAGATCGGCCATGGTCATCGCCTCGACCTGATCATGGGTGACGAAGACCGAGGTTGCACCAAGCTGACGGTGCAGGCGCTTGATCTCAAGCCGCATCTGTACCCGCAGCTTGGCATCGAGGTTCGAGAGCGGTTCGTCAAACAGAAACACATCCGGCTTGCGCACGATGGCCCGGCCCATGGCGACACGTTGCCGCTGCCCGCCGGAGAGCTGCGCGGGACGGCGGTCCAGAAGCTCGGAGAGGCCGAGGATGCGGGCGGCTTCCTCGATCCGGGTCTGACGCTCGGGCTTGGGCAGGCGGGCGATCTTGAGCGGATAGGCGAGGTTCTCGGCCACGGTCATATGAGGATAGAGCGCGTAGTTCTGAAAGACCATGGCGCAACCCCGGTCCGAGGGTTCGATATCGTTCATCAAGTGATCGCCGATCCGCAGCTCTCCGCCGGTGATCTGCTCCAGCCCCGCGATCATGCGCAGCAGGGTGGACTTGCCGCAGCCCGACGGGCCGACGATAGCGGCGAAACAGCCATCCGGGATCTCGGCGTTCAGGCCATGAACCACCTGTTTGCCGTCATAGGATTTGCGGATGTCGCGGATGCTGACACCGGTCATGCGGTTGCCTCCATGTCGATGATACGGGCGCAAAGGGCGTCGACCGTCGCAGGCGTCAGGCCGATCCGGTCGAGATAGGGGTGGATGCCGCCGTAGGTCGCGTCCAGATGGGCCAGCAGATGCAGCATCGACTGCGGGTCGCTGCCCAGCACGGCGGCGGCAATGGCCGGGTCGGTGCCTTGTTCCAGAACATGTGCCTGAAGGCCGTCGATGATCGGCTCCAGCAACTCGCGCGTCATGGCATAGTCGGTGGCGATGGTCTCGGCATCCACCCCGCCAAGCGCGAGCAGCAGCGCGGCGATCAGCCCGGTGCGGTCCTTGCCGGCGGTGCAGTGGAACATGACCGCGCCATCGGGGGCCTCGGCAATCGCGGTCAGGGTCCGGGCGATGGCGTCGTGCCGCTTGTCGAGCGCCTGGGTGTAGAGCGTGCGCAGCACCTGATCTTCGGGAATGTCGTGGGGGATCCGCAGGCTCTCGAACAGCGGAATCTGAAGGTAGATCACCGCCGGATGGTCAGCAAAGGGGTTGGGGAAGCGTGCGTGTTCCGCCGCGTGCCGCAGGTCGATTACCGTAGTGAGCCCCATGGCGTGCAGCTGGTCCATCGCGGGGCCGTCCAGCCGGTGCAGGCTGTCGGCGCGCAGGATGCTGCGCCAGCGGGTGCTGCCCTGCGTGCCCGGATATCCGCCGAGGTCACGGATGTTATAGGCCCCCGGCACGGAAAGAATTCGGTCGAATTTCATCAGCGCAACCCCGATTTCATAAAGGATTGAATGACCTGCCTTTGCAGGACCACGTAAAAGATCAGGATCGGCAGGCTGGCCATGGTCGAGGCGGCCATCAGCGGACCCCATTGCGTCCCTTCCTGCGTGATGAACATCTGGATGCCGATCTGGACGACCGAATTTTCGGCCGTGCGGGTCAGCAGCAGCGGCCAGAAATATTCGTTCCAGGTCGAGATGAAGATCAGGATCGCAAGCGAGGCGATCATCCCGCGGAGGTTCGGCACGATGATCCCCCACAGAACCCGCCAATGTCCAGCCCCGTCCATGCGCGCGGCCTCGAGCACCTCTTTCGGGAAGGCGCGGATCGACTGGGTCAGCAGCATGATCGCCAGCGCATGGGCGAAATGTGGCAGGACCAGCGCCGTGACCGTGTCCAGAAGGCCAAGCCGGGCGACCAGCAGGTAGTTCGGGATCATCACGACCTGCAACGGGACCAGCCATGTCAGCGCGACCAGCCCGAAGACCACCCAGTCCAGCCGGAACCGGAAGCGTGCGAAGGCATAGGCCGCGAGCACCCCGGTCAGAAGCTGGATCACCGTGACGGAGGCGGAGACGACAACCGTGTTCCACAGCATCGCGCCCATGGGGATCGACTGAAGGGCCTGGGCGTAGTTTTCCAGCGACGGGGCCGTCGGCCAGAGCGTGCCTTCGAAGATGCGGTTGGCGGGCCTCAGGGAGCTGACGATCATCCAGTAGACCGGGAAGACGCAGATGAGCGACAGAAGGATCATGGCCGCATGGCCCGGCAGCATCCGGGTCGCGCCCGCGCGGCGGACAGCCCGGCGGCGCGGGACGGCGAAGGTCGCGGTTTCAGCTGTCATGGAAAGAATAGCGCTCCATCAGACGCAGCAGGAGGAAGGCGAGGGCGCCGAAGCCGAGGAAGAGGATCATCGCGGCGGCGGAACTCCACCCGACGGAGAGGGAGGAAAACCCGAACTCCCACAGCAGGTAGTAGATGTTCGTTGTCGCGCCGAGCGGGCCGCCTTCGGTCAGGACGTGGATATAGGAAAAGCTCCACTGTGCGCCCAGAAGGATTGTCATCATCACGAGGAAGAGGATGGTCGAACTGAGCAGCGGCAGGCGGATGTCGCGGATGATCTGCCAGCGGGTCGCGCCGTCCATCCGCGCGGCCTCGACCAGCGAGGGGTCGATATTGGCATTGGCGGCCGACAGGATAAGGGTCGCGAAGCCGACGAGCTTCCACCCGGTGATGAAGATGATCGTCCAGATGGCGATATCGGGGTCGTTCAGGAACTGGACGGGTTCGAAGCCAAGCGCCGTGATCCCGACATTCACCAGCCCGTGCCCGGGGTCGAGCAGCCAGCGGAAGACAGATGCGGCGACCACGGGGGCGATGATCATCGGCAGGAAGATCAGCGCGCGATAGATGTTGCGGGCGCGGGGCGGCAGATCTTCGGTCCAGATGGCGATGGCCAGCGGCACGAGCACCGAAAAGGGCAGCATCCCCAGCATGTAGATCGCGGTATTGCCAAGCGCCTGCCAGAGCTTGGGCAGGGCGAGGATGTTTTCGTAGTTCTTCCAGCCCACGAAAGTCTTGGGTGCGAAAGGGAGCATGTTCCAGTCGTAGAAGCTGAGCCATGCCGCCTGCACAAGCGGCGCGTAGATCCAGATGACGAAGGTGGCAATCGCCGGGAAGAGGAAGAACCAGGGCAACGAAAGGCGCCCGATCTTCAGGGATCGGCGCGGCTGTGCGCGGGCAGGGGTGTGGATATCGGCGACGGTCATTTCGGCTCCTCGAAGGAACGGGGGCGGATCGGGCCGACCCGGGGGCCGACCCGAAGTTCAGGTCAGCTTCCGGGCATCATGGCCTGGGCTCGGGCTTGCGCGCCTTGCATGATCTCGGCCACGTCGCCGTCGCCAAAGACGGCTTGCTCGGCGGCCTCCATCAGCGTTGCGGCGACTTGGCGATAGCTGGTGCCGGGGTACGACCGCCACGGCTCCATCCGCTCAAGCTGGGCGAGGTTCGGGCGGACCAGCGGGTTCGCATCGACCCAGTCCTTCAGATACTCCGGATCGTCGACGATGGCGGTCCGCAGCGGCAGGTAGCCAATCTTGGAGGTGATGATCGTGTAGCCCCGTTCGGAGGTGAGGAACTTCATCAGCTCCCACGCCGCGCGCTGCTTGACCGGGTCCTGAGAGAACATGACCAGCCCGCTGCCGGAATTGGTCGGCGACGCGGGACGCTCGCCAAAGCCCGGCATCTGCGCGGCGCGCAGTTCATAGTTGCCTTCGGCCTGGCTCAGCAGGTGGTTCTGCAGGCCAGATGAGTTGATGTACATCGCAAGCTTGCCCGCCGCCATGCTTTCCAGCGCCTCCCCGCGAGAGATATTGCCGTAGACGCCCGCATCCTTGAGACCGCGCAGCATGGCGACTGCCTCGATGGTCTCGGGCCGGTCAAAGGTGACGGCCGTGCCCGCATCGTTTATCACGCTGCCGCCGTTGGACAGGATGACGGATTGCAGCAGCCAGTCGTACGGGCCGACCTGCACGCCGATGATGCCGCCGGCAAATCCGTTGGCCTCGGTCTTGTCCTGAATGGTCAGGGCGTAGTCCTTGACCTCTTCCCATGTCTTGGGTGGCTGGTCGGGGTCCAGCCCGGCCTCACGAAAGAGGTCGGCGTTGTAGAATACCATCGGGGTGGAGAAGGTATAAGCCAGTGCATAGGTCTTGTCGCCGACCTTGCCGAGGTCGAGGCCCGAGGGGACCATGCCCTCCACATGCGCATCCCAGTCGGCCTGTGGCACGGCCTGATCAATCGGCACGGCGCCCAGCTGCTGCCCGGCGTAGGCGAGGTCCGAGAAGATCACCTGCGCGACATCCGGTGGACGGCGGGCGGCGATATCGGTCTGGACGCGGGTGCCCATGTCATTGGCGTTCACGCCGACGCCCTCGACCTTGATCATCGGGTTCGCGGCCATGAATTCTTCGATCAGCTGAACGGTCGCGTCGTGACCCTGCCCGGCGGTGGCGAGGTTGTAGTTGTAGAAACTGATCTCGACCGGTTCGATGATCTCGTCGGCCATTTGCGCCCAGACGGGGCCGGTGGCCATGGTGGCAATACCAAGCGCAAGCAGCGCGCGGCGGGATAGGGGGAAGGTCATGGTGTCTCCTGTCGGTTTGTTTGGGTGTGGTCGCGGGCCTGAGGATCAGCCCACGACCTCGGCGGCGGGTTCGGACATCAGGCGGGCGGCGTCTTCATGGCTCATCGCCATTACGGTGCGGCCTTCGGAGGGCTGGGGCAGGAAGTTCACGGTCAGCCCGCTGTCGCGCAGGGTGCAGACCGAGAATCCGGTGCCGTCGGTGGCTTCGATCGCCATGTCGCTGAAGGGCTGCATCCGGGAGTGGTGGCCGTTGCCGACAAAGACCGGGACGCCGTTCCAGATCGACACGCGGTCCTGATGGATATGGCCGCAGAAGAGGCCCAACAGGGGCCGTCCGCTCAGGACCTTGCGGAGCTTTTCGGTATCTTCGGCAGCGAGGCATTCAAAGGCCGGTTCGTCTGCACCCATCATCGGCGGGTGATGCAGGACGACCACCTTTGGCAGGTCCGCGTGACGGTCGAGCGCGGCGGCCAGCCATTCAAGCTGCGCGTCCTCAAGCGTGCCGTGGATCTGATCCGGGGTCGAGCTGTCGAGAACGATGACATGGACCCCCGCGATGACCGCCTCATGATCGTAAGGCGCGTCCAGATCGGCGCTTTCGCCCAGCATCTCGCGCCGGAAATCGGGGCGGCTGTCGTGGTTGCCAAGGGCAAAGAGGGTCGGAATATCGACGTCGTCCCAGATCGCCCGCAGGCGCTGATAGGCGACCGGGTCTTCGTTGTTGGTCAGGTCGCCGCTGACGATGATGAACTCGGGCCGGTCGGGCAGGGCGTCGATCCGGGCAAGCGCGTCCCGCAGGATCGCGGCCGTGTCGGAATAGAGGTGCGGTTCGTCAACATCTGGGTTCGACATGTGCAGGTCGGTGAGGTGAACGAAGGTCTTTGGCATCGCGGGTCTCCTTGGGCATGCCTTTCCTGATCGCGGCCGGTGGCCGCGGCGGGATGGCTGGGTCTGGCTGTTGTCCGGTGAGGCCGGAAAGGTCCGGGACTCACCGCTTGAGTTCGGGTTTTCCATCGACTAGCGTGACTATGTGACAACTGAATGAAGGTTCATTCATGAATTTGGTCAGGGCAGAAAAACCGCGCGGCGACGACAAACGGGCGCGCATTATCAAGGCAGCGGGAGAGCAGTTCGTCCTGTCCGGCCTGCAGGGTCCGATGTCGGAGATCGCCGAACGGGCGCACGTGGCGATCGGATCTCTGTACCTGTATTTCAAGTCGAAAGAAGAGTTGATCAAGGCCGTCTATGCCGATCTGGCCGCCGAGATGACGGCGTTTCTGGTCCGCGAACCCGCCCCGGACGAGCCTCATGAAGAGCGGGTGAAGCGTTACATACGGGACTACCTCGATTTCATCGCGATGGATCCGGATCGGGCGAGCCTGTTCGGTTACTGAAGTGGTCCTATCATTTCGGACAGGTTTGCAGCGTTTCTAAGGTGTATCGGGTTTAGGTTTCATGCTGCTTTTTGCTTTTCCAAGCCTGCCCAATATGCGTCGTCTGGCGTCCGCCGATCAAGCCCGGAATGGGGCCGCTTGGTGTTGTAGAAGGCCATCCAGTCCTTAACGACGCGCCGCGCCTGGAAGCCGTCGGTGATTTCCTCAAGGTAGATGGCCTCTTGTTTCAGGCTTCGCCAGAGGCGCTCGATGAAGATGTTGTCGAGGTAACGGCCGCGCCCATCCATCGAGATGCGCACGCCTGCCTCGGTCAACGTCGCGATCCAGGCTGATCCCGTGAACTGCGACCCTTGATCCGTATTCATGATCTCCGGTGGGCCGTGTTTCGCGATGGCCTCGTTCAGAGCCTCGACACAGAAGTCGGCATGCATCGTGTTCGACAGCCGCCAGCTGAGCACCTTGCGCGTGGCCCAATCCATGATGGCAAGCAGATACAGGAAGCCGTTCTTGACAGGCACGAAGGTGATATCCGCACACCAGACCTGGTTGGGTCGGTCGATCTGCATTTTCCTCAGCAGATACGGATAAACCGGGTGCTGCGGATGCCGCTGGCTGGTTCTGGGGCGCTTGTAGATTGCCTCCAGCCCCATCTTCGCCATCAGTCGGCGCACGCGATGGCGGCCCACGACGGTGCCTTCCCGGCGCAGATAGGCCGCGATCTGGCGTGACCCGAAGAACGGATACTTCGTGAACACGCGGTCAATCTCTTTCATCATCGCCAGCGTCTCGGCATCAACACCGACCGGCGTGTAGTAGAACGCCGACCGGCTCAGGTTCACCAGCTTGCATTGCCGGCTGATGCTCAGTTCGGGATGGTCGCGCTGGACCATCGACCGTTTCTTTGCCGGGCTCACCTCTTGAGCCCTTCCGACAAAAAATCGTTCTCCACCGCCAGCCTCCCGATCTTGGCGTGAAGCTCCTTGACTTCGGCTTCGGTCGGGCCGCTTTGCTTGCCGCCCGAGAATACGTCCGCCATGCCCTCGATGGCCTGCCGCTTCCACGTGCTGACCTGGTTAGGGTGCAGCTGATGCTTCGCCGCGATCTCCTGCACGGTCTTGTCGCCACGCAGCGCTTCCAACGCCACCTTGGCTTTAAACTGGTCTGTAAAGTTCCGGCGCTTCGCCATTCTCGTATCCCTTCAAAGGTTTGGGATACACCTTAGCCGACTGTCCGGATTCCTGGGACCACTTCAGTGGCGCATGGGTCGACAAGTTTGTGTCGCAAAGCAGTGTTTGAGCTACTCCCCATCTCTTGGACAGGATCTGGCGTAATTTAAGCTACTCGTTGCACCTGCTGATCGGGTTGGTTGATATCATTTCTCTGCCAGTAGACCAGCGCCGGAGGCTGGCCGCCCAGGGCTGAATGCGGGCGCTGGTGGTTGTAGAAGGTCATCCATTTCCGGATGGCCTCTTTCGTCTCCGATCCGGTCTCCCAAGCATGCAGGTAGACGCATTCGTATTTCAGGGTGCGCCACAACCTCTCGATGAAGATGTTGTCGAGGAACCGGCCTTTCCCATCCATCGATATCCTCACCCCTGATCGGCGGAGCCGATCCGTCCAGGCAAAGGACGTGAACTGGGATCCTTGATCGGTATTCATGATCTCGGGCGGGCCGAAGTTGTGGATGGCCTCGTTCAACGCGTCGACGCAGAACTGGGCTTCCAACGTGTTCGAGATCCGCCAGGACAGAACCTTGCGGTTGTGCCAGTCCATGATCGCCACGAGGTAGAGGAACCCGCGTCTCATAGGCAGATAGGTGATATCCGAGCACCAGACCTGGTTTGGGCGTTCTACCCGCAGCCCTCTGAGCAGGTAGGGATAGGTCTTGTGCCCCTTCGCCGGCCTGCTTGTGTTGGGTTTCTGATAGATCGGCATCAACCCTGTCACTTAGCACTTAAAGATGATAATCTGATCTTCCTTATTTCAATGACTTAGCTTTGCCCCTAAATGTGAGAATTGGCACTTAAATTAATAATGGAGACTGGACTTTAGCCCTTAATTCGATAATTGTGGCTCCGATTTTGTCGGGTTCTCATTGTGACCGAACCACTTCTATACGAGATAGACGACGCCGTGTGGGCAGAAGCCTGTCGCCGTGCGGCTGCGATCCGCAGATTCCTGGAATCCAGTTCCGGTGAGTCAACAGTGGCCGCTATTGCCGATCTTGCCTCCGAACTGCAGGTCAGCCAAGCGACGACCTACCGTTTGCTGAGGCGGTTTCGGGCGGACGGAACTGTCATGTCGCTCGTTGAGACCAAGCGCGGACGCCCGACGGGCCATCGCGCTTTGGATGCTCGGCGCGAGGAGATCATCGAGAAGGCAATCCGCACGTACTATCTGAAACCGACCCGGCCACCGGTCTCGCAGCTGGTGCGGGACATTGAAACGGATTGCGCTTCGGCAGGATTGAAGTCGCCGCATCGCCGAACGATCGAGCGGCGGCTGGGCGACCTGGACCTGCGCCACCGGGCGCAGCGTCGGGGCGAAACGCGGACCGTAAAAGCAACGACGGCGGTCCCGGGAACACTGAGCACCTCCCGACCCCTCGAGATTGTTCAGATCGATCACACGAAGGCCGACATCTTTGTCGTCGATGAGGAAACCCGCGAACCAATCGGACGACCGTGGCTGACCCTGGCCATGGATGTCTTTAGCCGTATGGTGACGGGCTTCTACTTGACCATGGATGCGCCATCCCGGCTTTCGACGAGCCTATGCCTGCTGCATTCGGTCTATGACAAGACGGCCTGGCTCAAAGCGCGCGAGATCGAAGAGCCCTGGCCCGTGGCCGGCCTTCCCGACCGGGTGCATGTGGACAATGGCGCGGATTTCCGGAGTCGCGCGTTCAAACGTGGCTGCGAGAATGCAGGCATTGCGATCGACTGGCGACCGCCGGGTACGCCGCGCTTCGGCGGACATATCGAGCGTTTGATCGGCACCCAGATGGGACGGCTGCACCTGTTGCCCGGTACGACCTTCAGCAACGCTCAGGACCTCGCGGAGTATGATTCAAGAAAACATGCGGCGCTGACCCTGCGCGAGTTGGAGCGCTATATCGCCCTCGACATTGTCGGGTCCTATCATCAATCCATCCACAGCTCGCTGAGCCGCCCTCCCCTCGCCGTCTGGTGGGACCATGAAGGCGAGATCCCTCTGCGGCTGCCTGAGGATCGATTGCAGTTCTGGGTCTCTTTCCTGCCGGAGCAGGAACGGACCTTGCGTCCAACCGGCATTCACCTGTTCGATCTGCGCTACTGGTCAGCCGCACTCAGCGCCGATGTCGGCCGGACTGAGCGGCGGCTTCTCGTGAAGTATGATCCGCGTGATATGTCGCGTGTGTTCGTGCGGCGGCCCTCAGGCAACTTCGTCGAAGCCCGCTACGCGGACCTGACCCTGGCACCCATTTCCCTGCACGAGGCTTTGACGGCGCGTCGCACCCTGCGTGAGAAAGGGCGGCGTGAAGTCGATAGCCGCGCGGTTGTGAGGACCGCACTCGAACAGCGGAAGTTGGTTGATGAGGCCGTAAACAGAACCGCTGCCGTGCGGCGCGGCAAAGCTCAGCCGAGGCGTGCCGACGACCTCCGGGATACGGGCACGCTCCGTGGTGTCGACTCCAGCAAACCGGTGCCTTTTGTTGAGGACACCGAATGAGCTGGAGCCATAATGACGAACGATCACCCTCATCTTACCGCCGACGCGGCAGCCCTGCTGTCTGAACCCCAGGCGGGACGCATTCGCGCCATCAGGTCCCGCCGTTGGGTTCTCTACCCTCGCGCAAAGCAAGCCCTCGATCGCCTCGAGGCGCTCCTTGATCATCCGAGAGGTTCCCGCATGCCGTCTGTCGCGATCTATGGCGACAGCGGGATGGGCAAGACCATGATCATGCAACGCTTCCGCGATCAGCATCCGCCACATCTTGATCGCCGTACCGGGATTCTGAAGACACCGGTCCTGGCCATGGAAATGGTTAGCCGCCCCGGCGAGCGGCGCTTCTATGGTGAACTGCTTTCCCTCCTCGGCGCACCCCAGGCACCGCGGGCCGATATTGCTCAGATGGAACAGGCGACGCTGCGGATTATGAAGGCAATCGGCACCCAGGTTCTGGTCATCGACGAGGTCCACAACATCCTCGCCGGGACCTATCGAGAGCAACGTATCGTGCTCAACATGCTGCGCTTTCTCAGCAATCGGCTCCAAATCTCACTGGTCTGCTTCGGCGTGAACGACGCCCGGGAAGCCATCGGCGGTGACGTTCAACTTGCGCGACGCTTCGAGCAACTCACCCTGAACCGTTGGGCCGCCAACGAAGACTTCGAGACGCTGATCGCGTCGATCCTGCGCAATACGCCATTGCGGCGACCCTCTGTGCTGACGCCGAAATCCCTGCGGCGCATTCTGCAGATTACGGACGGTATCACGGCGAACATCTTCCAGATGCTGGGCAGTCTTGCGATCGAGGCTATCGAGAGCGGGACCGAACACATCACCGACGGCGCCGTCGAGGCTTGGGTGCCTGCATTTGATGCCGAAGCGGTCTTCGCATGACGGGACCCCTGCCCGTCACCTTGCCACCTCTGCGCGGCGAAGTCCTGTCATCCTGGATCAGTCGCCACGCGGACTTCTATGGCGTCACGCCGTTGACCATGTTGCGCCATGGATTGCCGGATGCGACATCCCTTGAGGCAATCGATTTTTCCCTGACCAACGCCCAAGCGAACCGGATTGCGGGGATGTTCGGTGTCAGCCCGCAACTTGTACGCAGCCTGAGCTTCGCGGGTGCCCCCAAAGCGGCTCACCGGTTCATCGCCAAGAGTCCAATGCAGCGTTGCGGGCGGTGCACTCAAACCGATGTCAGCCCTCCGCCAATTCTTAGAAGCGAATTGCAGGGGTGGCGGATCACTTGCTCGCACTGTGGGGAACCCTACCAGGACAAGACCACCAGTGACGGCGAACGGACGCTTGAGCCATATCGCGCGGCAGCACGTCGCGGTGAGACCTTGTTGAACAACCACGCAGAGCGCCGCGTGGAAACATGGCTGCCACCTCTGGAGATCGCGCGGCTTCTGCTCATGCGCCGCATCCCCTGGCCGCCCCCGCGTGACGGCGATCTCTGGCGCTACCGGCTCCTCGGCGCCATCGTCCCCGATTTCGATGCCATACTGGCCAGGGAGACTTCGTTTCCACATTCGCCAAAACACCCCATCCTGCCACTCTGCATCCGACCCGCGCTCCTGGCAGGCGTGGCGATCATTGACCGCGCAGGGCCACCGATGCTGAAGATGCTGCACGGGCACATGATGGGCGAGAACAGAAAGCGCTTTGTCATGGCGACAGACCATTTGGTAAGCCCGGCGATCGAGTGGGGACCACCCCAGCAGTTCCAACTGATATGAAACCCGGGCCAGATGATTCTCAGCTTAAAGTGCCAAAAATCTTCAAATCGACCGCATTCTCACATTTAAGTGCTAAGTGACAAATCCGGCGCCGACTCAGAACAGTAAATCTGGCATGTTCACGACAGTCGCCCCTTTGATGGAGTCGCGTGCCAACTCGACCAGATGGGCATGATGCGTGAAGAGGATTGCCTGCCCGTTTGTGCCAATCTCGGCGCAAAGCTGCAGGGCGGCCCGAGCGCGCGTATCGTCGAAGGTTTCCATGATATCATCCAGGATCATCGGCAGTGGCCCTGGGTCGCGCGCAAAGCTGCGATATCCAGCGAGGCGCAGCGCAAAGTACAACTGGCCCATCGTGCCCGTCGACATCTGTTCAATAGGAACCGTGCTGCCATCAGATTGGATACCAACAAGCTTTTCACCTTCCGCCTGGCTCCAGACGTCAACACCAGTCCAGGCGGGGGTGGTCATGGTGACAAAGGCCTCTTCAACATCGCGCAACATGCCACTGCGCCGCTCTTCAGCAAGGCGACGCAGTGCCCCGCGTGCCGCCAGAACCCCGAGCCGAGCCACCGCCGCCTGACGGGCACCGCTCCGGAGTTCCTCGAGCAGTGTCGCCTGTTCGGTTGCGAGATCGCTGCGGTCGGCGGCCTCAAAAGCGTCGCGGTACAGACGGGCAGCCTCGCGCTGTGCGTCGCGGGCGGTGTCGCGGGAGTCCTGTACGTCTTTCAGGGCGAGTTCCAGCTCTGCCGCACGTGTGGCATCCGGCATCCGGTCCAATTCCTCGGCAAAGAGATCGGCGTCTACGCCATCGCGAGCCTTCTGCCGATCGCGGTCCGCCGTTGCCTTATTGGCGCGCAGACGATCCCGTTCAACCAGCTTTGCGACCCGGTCGCGCGGCGAGAGGTCTTGCCCACCCTGCCCTTCGAAACAACCGTTCAGATCGTCGATTGCAGTCTGAAGCTCGCCCTCTGCCCGGCGTTTTAACTTGCCTGTTTCATCCCGTCGCAACACGGCCTCAACTCGTTTCTCGTCAGCCCGCGTGGATACAACCACGCGCGCACGAGCACGGTCGATGACTTGAACCGGGTCGATACCTGTCTCATCCTCAGGATCATCCTCAATTCGAGCCAAACGCTGCGCGCCCTCTGCAAGGGCGGCAATCGCCTGCTCCAGGGCCTCGATCCGAGCGGAGAGCTTTTGATGCTCGCCATAAAGCTGCTGCAGGCTGCGCAGGTGCGGCAGGGCGGCTCGAATTGCCTCAAGCGAGCGATCCGGCAATGGCAGCGCCGCAGTCAACCGGTCAAGATTCCCCTGCGCCGTTTCGCAGTCGGTTTGGCATTCCTCCGAGTTGCTGTCCAGCTTGGCTATGGTCTTCTCGCCGTCCTGCCATTTGGCCCAAGCCTTGCGATCACTATCCTCCAACGTCAATGCGCGTTGCACCTGCGCGGGTAGATCACCTTTCGCTGGGTCAAGTCCAAGGGGCCGCGCAGCATCAATCAGCGCGTCGCGGGCCACCTCCTGATGGGCAAGACGGGCTTTCAACGCTTCTTTCGCATTGGAAAGCTCGGCTGCCGCTTCGGCCGCTGCGGTCAGTGCCTGCTGACGCGCGCTGAAGGCTGAGGGGGTCGCATCTTCCCCCAATCCCAATGCAAGCGCCAACCTGGAACATCGCTCCGACAGGCGGTCACGGAGAGTGACCAAGTCGTCGTGACGCGTCTTTGCGGTCCCATACCTTGCGTCGGCGGTCCGCACCTGACCTTGCGCCGCGAGCAGACGCTGCCGGGCCTCTGCGCCGATCAGGTAATGCGCGCGGGTGCCATCATCAGCATACATCGCTGTCTCGAATTGATCCGCGGTCTCGGTGGTCAGATCGTCCCGGTGCTGCTGCCAAACCATGTCACGCCGACGCCGGGTCTCTTCGGTCATGACAATGTCAACGGCGTCAGGCGCGGCCTCTTGCGCACAAAGATGGGCTCGCGCCTCGGCCAGTTCTGCTGCGCGGGCGTCGAGGTCATTGCGCGCCGACGCAAGGTCGGCGGTCAGGGCCACCCAGTTCCGACCGACTTCGTCGAGCGTTTCGCGCGCCGGTAGGCCCTCGGCGATCAGTTCTTTCCAGGACCCCGGCAGACCAGCAGTGACCTTGATCAGACGCGCCAAAGCTTGGCTTTGGTCGGTCTCGAACGCGGTAAGATCCGCCACAGTCTTCCAAAGATCGAAGGCGGCTCGCAGCGCAGACATGTCTTGCGGTTCAGCGGGCGCTTCGCCCTGTTGGGCGCGGGCTACTTCGGCGGCCGCCCGTGCGGCGTCGTTTGAAAAACTGGCGGTCAAGCAATCCTGGACTGCAGCTGCAAGATCCTCAAGAACGCCTGCCTCCAGGGCAACA
Organism: Pseudosulfitobacter sp. DSM 107133; assembly: GCF_022788695.1. Classification (NCBI taxonomy): domain Bacteria; kingdom Pseudomonadati; phylum Pseudomonadota; class Alphaproteobacteria; order Rhodobacterales; family Roseobacteraceae; genus Pseudosulfitobacter; species Pseudosulfitobacter sp. DSM 107133. The sequence continues at coordinate 22,997 of NZ_CP085161.1, read as the reverse complement.
GTCGATGCCGGCGCATCTGGCACCTGGAGGAGCCGCAAAACGGCGTCTATTTGGCGACTGAGTTTTTCCTGATCTTCGCGACGCCGGGCAAGATCGGCCCGCGCCGTATTGGCCCGTCCCATAAGCGAAGCTCCATCGATGGTCAGTTGATCGAGACGTTCCAACTCTGCCGTCAACGTCTGGGCCAGCTTGTCGACTGGGTTGTCTGCGACGACCTGATCTTGTTTGGCGATCTCTTCTTCCGCCTCCGCGATCCGGCTCGTCTGCGCGGCGATTTTTTCGACAAGGCCCGCCACACGCTCTGCCGCGCCGGGATGGAGGTCGGGGCCGTCGGGGAAATCGACCAAGGCCTCTGTAAGCTGCCCTATTTCCTCAGTTCGATCATACCAGACCTCCGCAGCTTTTGACGCGGCCTGTCTTTGATGGGTTTGCCGCAGCTCGGCATCAACCCCCTCAAACTCGGCTGCTGCCCGATCACGATCATGACGCAGGGTGCGCTCTCGCTCTGTCGTCAGGCGATCAGCCCGCATTTCGCGGCCAATCTCTTTCAGGCGATCGCTACCGGTTTTCAGAATGTTGCCCCGGCCTCGTTTCTTATGAAATTTGTCGGCTCGCTCCGCCAGGGCGTCTAGCGTTTGCGCCATGCCCGTCAGGCCAGAAAGACCCGCATGCAGAAGTTGCCCAAGGTCTCCCTGCGCCCCGGCGATCCGTTCGCCGCCCTCGCGCAAGCCCTTCTCGTTGAGCGAAAACCGTTCCTCATAAGTCTCTCGCGATAGGCCGTGCAAAGCACCCGACAGGACCGCCTCGTTTATTGGGCGGTCCTGCGCGTCCAACAGTGATTGCGTCCTCTTGCTGTTACGGTGCAAGGCCATGGTCCCGCGCCCGGGCAGGTCAAGTTCTGCCCCCACCAAAAGATCACTTCGCTCAAACTTGAAGGCATAAGGATGTGCCCCGCCTTTAAACCCGAAAAGCAATTCCAGAAAGGCATGATAGGCCGTGGACTTGCCCGCCTCGTTTGGACCAAAAATCACCGTCACATCGGGGACGCCTTCGACAGGCCTTGGAAATACAATCTCGGCGTCTTTGAAACGGCCATAGCGGATCAGGTCTAACCGGTTCAGCCTCATTGCAAAGCCCCCGCGTGCAACGTCAGAGAAACTTCCGCTATCGCTTCCTCCAGTAGTGCATCCAGCCCGCTCTCATCCAGCTCGTCCATGATTTCTGATGGCAGGGCGAGGCGTAGTTCTTCGAGCTGTTGCAGAGCGGCCTGCCGAAAGCCGTCTTCGGTCAGTTCGTCCTGCATGAGGCGAACGAGATCGTCAGTCTCGGCTCCCGGTTTGCGGGGCGGCGGAGCAGATTTGACCTTGTCGAGGAATACACCGTCGATGCTATCCAGCACTTCGGCCGCCAGTTCCGTCACCAGTTCTGTCCCGTGGCGATCCGAGGTGACGTGCAGGCGCACCGCCATATCGCGTCCCGGCACTTGCGCGGACATCAATGTGTCGCGCAAGCTGCGCAAGACCTCCTGTTGGTCAGCACAGGCGCTCAAATCCAGCGCACATTCGGAAAAGCCAAGGTGACCAATGGCGCGGCGTTCGAATTCCGGCGTGCCCTCGCCCACCGAAACAATCGTCACGGTGCCACCGTTGCGCTCACCAAAATGGCGCGGCTGCGGGATACCGGGCATGACCGCCAGTACCGGTCCGTCGACACGCTCGAAGGGTGCGTGTATATGCCCGAGGCACCAGAGATCGTACCCATACGCCATCAGGTCCCGTTCGGCGCAGGGTGCATAGGGATCATGACCCTGAGCACCGTCAAGCGAGGTATGCATCAGCCCGACGTTGCGCTTGCCCGGCACCGGTCGCGGATAATCGGGAAGAAAGCTCTTTGCCACATGTGCCGCATCAAAGGAGAGGCCATGGAAAGCCGTGCCACCGATCTCGACCGTCGGTGCACCATTATGCAGAACATGGACATTCGGCCCCAAATCTCCATGCGCCTTGTGATCTAACAGCGCATCGTGGTTACCCCTGATCAGCACCGTGGGCACACCAGCTTCGGAAGCACGCGCCAACTGGGAAATCAGGAAGGCCCGGGCTTTCAAATCCGGGTAACCATTGTCAAAGATGTCGCCCGCCAGCACCAAAGCATCGACCTGCTCCGAAATCGCCAGGTCGATGATCTCGGCAAAGGTGTCGCGGCTGGCCTGTTTCAGCCGGTCGCCAAGATCGGGGTTCCGTAGCGCCACGGATCGGATGGGTGATCCAAGATGAATGTCAGCTGAAACGAGGAGGCGCATCATATTCCGTCCGTGTTTCCGCGAAAGATGCGGTTTTTCTTTGATACATCACAATAGCTATCAGTTGCTATTGAACATGTCTTTGTTCCTCAATTTGGCCGCCGCCACTTAGCGCAGTTCGGTGGTGGTGCCCTCCTGCATCCCGATCGATGTTCGCAAGTATGTAAAACTGATAGTCGTGAGTGCAATGTAATTTGAATTTTGGCAGCATGCCTAATAGGGCTTCCCTTAGGTGTTTGATCCCAAGGTTTGATGGTGCGATCCTTTCGCAGGAATGGAAGGAAGCATTATGGGACAAGTTCGTCATGGGAGCGCCACGACCACGCACGCCGTCAGAGCTGCAATACAGCGATCGCAAGCTTCGCTCGCGCAACTGAGCCAGGAGGCTCGGCATCAATCCAAAAACAGTGGCGAAGTGGCGTAAACGCCAGACTGTCGAGGATTTGAAGACTGGGCCGAAAGAGCCCCGGTCAACGGTCTTGTCCGAAGCAGAGGAGGCGACAATCGTCGCATTCAGACGGCACACCTTGTTGCCGCTGGACGATTGTCTTTATGCCCTTCAACCAACGATTCCGCATTTGACGCGTTCGGCGCTGCATCGGTGTCTGCAGCGACACGGCATTTCCCAGCTGCCTGATGTCGAGGGCGACAAGCCAAAGCGCCAGAAGTTCAAACGATACCCCATCGGCTTCTTCCATATCGACATCGCCGAGGTTCAGACTGCTGAAGGCAAGCTCTACCTGTTCGTCGGTATTGACCGGACCAGTAAGTTCGCAGTCACCCAACTCGTAGAGAAGGCAGACCGCAAGACCGCTTGGGAGTTCCTACAGCAAATGCTCGAGGCCGTGCCCTATCAGGTCCACACAATTCTCACCGACAACGGCATTCAGTTCGCAGAGCAACCGCGCAATCGCAACACCGCCTATTCAAGGCCGATGCGCTTCGACATGATCTGCGAAGCCAACAGCATCGAGCACCGCCTCACCAAGCCAAACCATCCGTGGACCAACGGTCAGGTGGAGCGAATGAATCGCACCATCAAGGACGCGACGGTCAAGCGATTCCATTACAACAACCATGACCAATTGGAGGCGCATCTCGCAGACTTCATGGCAGCCTACAACTTCGCGCGCAGGCTCATGACCCTCGGTGGCCTCACGCCCTACGAATACATCTGCAAGATCTGGACATCCGAGCCAGACAGATTCATCCTAAATCCGATCCACCAGATGCCGGGACTAAACACCTAACGCGCACCAACTGCGCGCGATGGAAAACATGATCCACGACGGATTCCAGGGCAACCGGTATCGGGCATCCTTGCGCCACTAGCCACGCAAATTCATGCGAAAGGTTTTCTCGATGCGGCTCATATCAGAATGCTCGACACCCGCCTGCTCAGCGAACTCTTGCCACTTCGCGACCGCGTCCACAATGTCCTCGATTGCCTGGTTCGCCTTGTTGGATTTCAGCCCCACGTTCGAAGCAAGTACCATGAGGTCGCCATGGGTAAAATCGTTTCGCTTTCCCGCCAAGCTCATCTGGTGATCGCGGGTCCATGAGCCAGAAGGATTGTAGGAATAGGCCACGTCATAGGCGGGAGACAGTCGCCAGGCTCCGGACCGGTCCATGAGGAAGGAAATATTCTTGACGTGGTCATCCTGGTTGCGGGCGACAACGTTGAAGACCGCACGCTTGTACTGCTGTTCTACGACGTCCATCCCGAGCCCAAGATCCCTGATTGTCAAGACGGCCTGCTCGTAGGAATAGGATGCCGGGTCGTTGAAATCGAAATGCTGCATCGCGCCTAGCGATTGCATGTGGCGCTTTCGCCCCCGTTCGTCCCGGTCGAACCGACGTGTCATGAAGTGGCTTCGGCCGCCCTCGTGGTGGAGCCTGCATTCCGACATGTCGATGCCCGCTTCGGTCGCCATCAGGTAATATGCGTACTCGATCTTTCCAAAGCCTTGCGGGTCGGCGAGCTCTTTGTCGCGGTTGTTGGACACTCCGTCGAACTTCAAGAGCCAATGCTCGTACCCCTCGTCGACTTTGACTTGCCCTGACCTGAACTCACCGGTGTCTCGGTTCCAGGCGAGTACAGCCTTGGCGCGCGCGCCACCCGCCGAGGTCCCGACGCTCAAGATATCTTCCAGCGCCTCGGCGTCGTCTTCACCCCCCAGCCTACCTGCAAGGTTCTCACGCTCGCTTAGTACCCTGTTTGCCAGATCCACCAACTGGGCCACTTCGAGTTTTTTTGACCGGGTCGCCTTGCGGACCGTCGGCTCGAACTCCAGTGCCCCGATCCCGCGGTTACCGATGTAACAAAGCCGATCCACGGGGCTGAACCGGTCCACGCTTCGCCCCGTTTCCGCAAGCCACGCATCGATCAGCCGGTTGCCGAACTTGTCTGGCAACGCGTCGGCCAACATGCCGGGCAACCCTTTGAACGTTTCTTTCGGAAGGGCGGGAAACTCGTAGGGTGCTTCCCGAACTGGCATCTTCAGGGGCGCGACCTCAATACCCGCGCCCACAAAGGCCGGATCGTATTGAAAGATGCCGAGTGCGCGTGCCTCATCCCAACTCACAGCACCAATGCGCCGACCCCACAATACTATGCTCGCGTCAGTCATCTACGTCATCACCCCAGGTCCATGTTGATTTTCTGGAGCGTTCGGATACAGGACTCGCTCTCCTGCGCTCCTTCCCCTTCTGCGAGACGCGTTCAATTGGCCTGATGTCTCCCTCTGGTAACGCGGAGAGTATTGGCTCTTCCAGATCGAGCGCGGTGGCGACGCGAAGAAAGGTGTCCAGGGTCGAAGGGTCCCCCGCTTCAAGGCGGCGCAGGGTGCGTACTCCGATGCCCGCCTTCTCGGCGAGGTCAGTTTGGGTCACGTTGCGCGCGAGGCGCAAGCGCGCGAGACGTTGCCCGATTTCTTGTTCGATTTGTTGAGATGTCGCCATTTTACTTTAAAGGCCGCAAGATGCCGATTACTCCAGATAATTTGCTAATGTCGGTCGTATATGGCCTTTTATGGTGATTCTTGTCAATAGGCCTCAAGTGGCCTCTTGGAGCGCCCACCCCTCATTACGGGGCCACATATGGCCTTTCGATGAAAAGTTGGGATATCACAGCAGCGAGTTATTGGGGAAACGGACCCAAGCGAACTCTAAGATTCTCGTGGACCCGCCAGCATAGGCCGCGAGGAGCGTGGCATCGTCGGAAGCAACGGCCCGCGTCAAACTTGCGGTCGGGTGCTGCCAGTTCTCTACGGAAAGCACCATATGCCCATGACAAGTGTGATGGTCGATACTGTAACGCCCAAATCGATCGCACTCAGCGTTTCGCGGCCATCCAGAATCCGATTGCACCCAACTTATCTGTTGGGTACTTGGCCACAACAAATAAGTTGGGTATATTGAGGCATGACCATGAACAGAATCACCCTGAACGAAAAAGAAGCGCGGGAAACGCGTGCCCGGATTTCTCGTCTCTCTGAGGCTCTTCACTCGGAGCGCGCGATGGAGCCGGTTGTGGCCGGCCTGCCGCCTGAGGTGGTTTCTCAAGTCTCGCGCATGATGAAGGCCGAGCGCGCGCGCCTGACCCAAGCGGTCGAGGCATACGAAGAGGCCAAGGACACCCAACGACCCACCGCCCTAAAAGAACTGGTTAACCGCGACCTTGGCCTGATGCTCATAGTAGCGCGGATCGCCAACGGCTTCTCTCAGAAGGACCTAGCATGGCGCCTCGGCGTAAAGGAACAACAGGTTCAGCGTTGGGAGGCTGAGCGTTATGCCCCGATCAGCCTCAAGAACTATCATCGCGTGGCGGCGCTGCTGGGAGTCCGGCCTTGGGCTGACATGCCTGACCAACCGGAGCTCCGCGGACTGGACAAGGTCATCGACGGTGTGTCGAAGGCCGAGATCAAGAAAATCCTCAAACATGGGCGCGAGAACGGCTGGTTCGCCGAAGACTTCACCGAGGCGGAACTTCGTCGTTACATCGCCGAGAACCGGATCGATTTTGGAAGCCCAGGGCTTCTCCGAACTGGCCTCAACGTTGTGGATCACGCCGAAGACGTCTTGCTCCACGCCTGGCGCGCTAGGGTCACCGCGAGAGCTCGTGACGCTTTCGCGGGCGTCGAGGACGTTCATGAGCCGCTTGAACTCAAGTGGATGCCCGAACTGGTCCGTCTGAGCAATGACCCCCGCGGGCCGCTCCGGGCGGTGGAAGTGCTCGCCCACCGCGGGATCGTATTGATTGTGGAGCCACAGATCCCCGGCCTCAAGATCGACGGCGCAGCGTTCATCGTGGATGGGAGACCGGTCATCGGAATGACCGTCAGGACCGACACGGTGGACAACTTCTGGTTCACGCTGATGCACGAACTTGCCCACGTCACTCTTCACTTCTCCACCGGGCTGGCCGTAGGCTTCTACGATCAGACGGACCAAGAGACATCGGTCGATGAACAGGAGGAGGAAGCCAACCGCTTCGCTTCCAACTTGCTCATTCCGGAAGAACGCTGGCGGCGCTCTACCGCCCGAATTGCGAAGTCGGCTGCGGTCATCGAGCGTTTCGCCAACGAGCTAGGTATCCATCCGGCGATTGTGTTCGGGCGGATACGCAAGGAACGGGGCGAGTGGTCCCTGTTCACAAATAAGATCGGGAGGAACACCGTGAAGAAGCTGTTTGTGGGCGAAGCCCAGAAAGGAAAGAGTGATGCTCCCATACTACCCGGCCCTAAGGGCTAAGCCCGGCGAGTTCGCGGCCTGCGGCAGGCTGGCCCCCCGTTATCAGGGGTATGTCTGCCCGCGCTTCGTGGTGCCGCCTCCCACTGAGTCCGACCCCGAAAAGGGGCGCGTGCCCACGCTGGACGAAATCGCCCACATAATGGGGGAGCGCCTCGGAAAGAGCTGGCCCCACCGGCGTGCGTTCCTCGACCCGCAACTTGCGGCGGCGGCCCTCGGCGACGAAGGGGTGGCTACGCTCTTCCGCATCGCCACGGCGGTAAACGCCCGCCTGCTTCCAGTCCTGACGATCGCCGATCTGACCAACCCGGCCCGCCAGGCCCTCATTCGGAACGGCGACGTCAGGACGGGCATCTACATAGACTTCGAGGAGGTTGATCCGGCTGCCCTGGTCGAGGCGGTGAAGAAGGCGGGCCTCCGGCCGGAACACTGCGTCCTCTTCGTAGATTTCACTGGAGCTCCCCTCGGCGCCGACTTCGCGCCTGCTATCGGCGAAATCTTCGATCAATTGGACGGCGCGGCGCGGTGGAGCAAGATCGTCTATCAAGCGTCGGCGTACCCGGACAAGCTGCCGGTCGGTGCCAACGAACGCACGTTAATCGCCAGGGCAGAGTGGACCACCTTCCAGGCGGCACTCAAGGAGACAGACGTCCAACCGGACCGACTGGCCTACGGTGACTTCGGCGCGGATTGCGGGCGAATGATGTTTCCGAAGGGGAAGGGCGGCGGAAGGCCGAGGCCGCACCTGCGCTACACCGGCAAGTCCCACACCTTGGTGGTAAGGGGCAGCGACTCAGGAACCTTCACGCCGACGATGCGCGACGTCTGCAAGCAGATCATCGAGAGCAAGGAGTACAGCGGCAGGAGTTTCTCCCCCGCGGACGACCGGATCTGGCGAAACGCGAAGGGGCTGACCGAAACCTGCGGCGACGCGACTGGCTGGCGGGAACTGAACACCGCGCACCATCTGGTCAGGATAGTCAAGGACTTGGGTGCTATGTCTGGTATCGAGTTCGAAGAAGATGCTGTCTCTGAGTACTCGGAGCAGGAAAGCCTTTTCTAGCTCAGCGCTGCACTTAAGCATCCTGATAGGTCCCGTCGGCCGCAGCGATCACGACCTCGTCCTCGGCCATCCATTGGTTGGAGATCAGAAACCTGCGGATCGTATCGGGGGCTTCGGAATAGAGCACTAGCGCGAGGCTCTCTTCGGCGCGGGTGCAAGTGACATAGAGCAAGCGGCGGGTGCGCTCGATCGTGGTTTCCTCGCCATTGTCCGCCTTTTTTTGGGCGGTTGGGCCCAAGGGTTTCACACCAAACAGCGTCTCGTAAGAAGCAAGGCCCTTGAAGCGAGTATGGACGTCGTCGGCGATTACCATGACCCGGGGAAATTCGAGCCCTTTGACCCCCTGGTGGGTGCCAAAGGGGCTGCGATCTTCGACATAGGCGAGGTAGCGCGCCACCTGGGAAAACGGGGCATCAAGCGCCTGCGTCCAGGCCTCGGTGATGGTGGGTTCAGTGGGTGGTGTGTCCTCGGGCGTGGTCAGGTCCAGCTCGTCAAACAAGGGATCAAGCTCGGCAAGGATATCGGCCATGTCCTGGGCCGCCGGATTGTCGTCAGGCAAACAGGGCCGAAGCTGGTCAGGGATCGGGAACAACCGGTGCTCGGCCACGACTGCCAACACGTCGGCACAACTCGGATCCGGTTCGTCCTTAAATAGCGTCATCAGCGCCGCAACGCCCGCCCGTGCCGCGTCGAGGCCAGAAGCCTGGCCCCCGCGCCCCGTCCGGATACCTCTCTTATCGACCAGCGGTGAGCCGTCGCGCAGCACTGCCATCGCGGCAAAGGCATCTGAAACGTCTCGCTTTCAGTCAGGAAATGCGCGGCGAGTGCAATGACTTCGGTATGTTGCAGCGCATCGCGGCCGAAATTGTCCCCCTCGGGCGCATAGGTGAAGGCGCGGATTTCAGCCAGGCGCTCCAGACGCTTCGTCTTGGAGGCCATCTTCTTCTCGCGTTTGTCATGGGCGTCGGTGCCCGCACGGCCCTTCGCATGGGCTGCCTGGATCTCGGCAATTTCTGTCCGCAGGTTGCTCTCTAGCCAGCCCCGAATATCCGCCCTGCGCCCCTCGATGAGCGACCAAGCGAAGCTGTGGATGGTCTGTACCTGAAACACCGGATCGGCCTTGACGCGGCGTGTGATCTCATCTGCGGCGGCGTTGGTATAGGTGATGACGGCGATCTTGCGGCTGTGTTTGCGCAAGGTGGTCAGGGTCTGTGTGTCCAACCCCTCAAGTGCCTCCTTGAGAGATCGCGTCTTTCCAGATCCCGCCCCGGCAAAGAGAAAGAAGCTGCGCGGCTGACCAAGGGACAGGCACGCGCGAATCGTCGCGTCAGCGTCCGCGTCGCGGGTAGCGTCGGTCACGTCTGTCACGCCGCGCCCTCCACGCCCTTCAGCTGGCCCGCGAGCCAGGTAAGGCCGGTGTTGATATAGGGCGGCGCGCGCAACACTTTGATGTCTTTGATGTACAGAAGATCCAGTGCGAAGGCGGCCTTTTCCGGTCTTTTTGCCAACCTTTCAAAGAGCGCCTTGGCGAGGTCTTCAGGGGCCTGAGCCTCAGCGATGGATTTGGCAAAGGCACGGGTCATGAGGCAGGAGAACTCTGCTCCTGCGGCGTCCGTCACGGCTTTCGGGTTAGTCAGGACCAGAGCATCCTCGAAGGTGCTGGGCGTGACGCTCGTGGACACCGAGCCAAGTGTCACTTTTTGCGGGGTTTGATAGCTGACGGCGATGGGGCGGTCAGGGGCCGTGTGACACAGAGCCGTGGGGGGAGAGCCTAACAACTCATCGATCTCTGCCAGCTTGGGGAGCCAGGTCTTTAGCACGTGGTTGGCTGTGGATTGAGCAGCCCCGCAGGAAGGCTGGACCGATTCTTTGACGACCTTCCCGCCTTTGTCGACCTCTGCCACCGCGTCGAGATCGGTGATGATCAGCGTCGGCACCTCCAGCGCCTCGATCAGAGGCCGCAGCCTATGCGCGTGACTGCCCCCCAGCTCTAAAAAGGATAGATAGGCTGCAGCCAAATCAGGGTAGTGATGTTGGATCAGATGCGGCAGCAGAATTCGCTCCGCAGCACCCTCGATCACGATGATGGCGTCGGCAAAGAATAGATCAAAATGTGTGCTCAGCAGATAGCGCGTCACGAAGCGATGGGTTTCATTGTCCGCACCAAAGAGCCCAGTCATATTCGCCACACTGGCCGTGGGCACAACTCCGTGACTTCGCAGCTCGCGCTTGAAGTAACGCAGCTCCTCAAACGCGGCGGCGTGTGCAATATGGCCCGAATGGGTGCTCACGACCAGCTGAGTGGTAAAGGCCGAGCCCTCCTGCTCCAGATCTTTATGGTTGCGCAGCACCTTGTGGGCCCTAGCCATAAAGACCTGCTGTACCTGAACATGCAGATGCGCCTCCGGTTCCTCGATTAGCACCAGTTGCAGAGGTTCGATACCCTTGTCGTCTGGGGTCACTAACTGTGATTTGAACTTGCCTACTTGCATCCAGTCATCCCGGAAACGCATTAGCTGAAACACCATGGAGATCAGGTTCTGGAAGCCGAGGCCATTGTAGCTTTCAGGCAACTTCACCCCGGAAGTGTCGCCCGAGATATCGTATTGCACCGCAGCCGGGTGATCGAGCCCGTCAACCGGTTTGATCTGCGTGGATATGAAGAGTTTCGGATTGTTCAGCCCGCCGGGGTAGCCGAGACTTTCCAGTTCCTTGATAGCATCAGCGAAACCATCCTTGAGCCGGGCATTAAAGGTGGTTTCGGCATCATGGATTGCCTCGAGCGCTTTGACGTCGTTCGGCGTGGGGTCCTTTTCGGGGTCGATATGTTTACGGAAATAGGGCTGAATCTGGCTGGCAATCTTGCGGCTAGTTGCGTTCGTCGGTTCATCGTCGTCACCATTACTGTCCCCTGCGTCTGCGAAACCGCGTTGCGCGTTGATCTCACGAATGTGGATGAGTCCAGCAAAGGGGTTCGAACCGATCCCCTCCGACAAGGCCGGCAGGGCATGCGGCTCAACCGGCCCTGTCGTGGTGAAGCTCATGGGATCCAGAAGATGGGCGTTAAGCTCGAATAGGTCCCTCAGGCGCTTGTCTAGAAATTCTCGAAAGTCACGTGGCCAAAGCGCGAACCCTTTGGCCGTTGCGCCGCCGGGTTGCAGCGTCTGAGCGGCCTCTCGTGCGGCCAGGTACTGCGCCTTGATGTCCGCCCCCTTCTTTGGCTCCAAGCGTAGGCGCACGCCCAGCAAGCCACCAGTCCAGGTCAGTGTTGGGATCAGGTGCGCGACATGGTGCAGCTCTGACGTGTCAGCATGGAGCCAGACGTCAATGAAGGGAAGCTGGGCCAGGAGCGGGCTGAGATCCACCTCGACCTCCTGTGTCCAGGCTCCCGCGATCTGTTCAATTGCGGCCCAGTTTGAGGCTGTCACATCACGCGTGTCGATACCGCCGCGATCCTTAAGGAATTTGCGCAGCGCCTTCATGGCCGATGTTTTGCCGCTGTTGTTGGCCCCGACGAGCAGGGTCTGCTTGTCCGACATATCCAGACGGGCGCGCCGCAATTTGCGAAAATTGAAAACTTCAATGCGTGTGAGCTTCATAGTATTGGTGTCCCCCTCGCAGAGAATGCTGCGATAGTTTCTCTATATATACTCGTCCTGCGGGTGTGTAGCCGTACGCAACCGTCGGGGTTCTCTCAGTATTCACTGTCTGGCTATTCGCTTCGCAGATTCACAGGAGATGCTGTGGAAATCGCATGCTGGGTTTTGGGCCTCTCATCGGCCGTGAGGCGGAACGCCGGAGGCCTTGCCGCCAATAAATGCAAGAGACTTCGGTCAGAAAAAGTGAAACGATTATTGCTTTGTAATCGCGTGACTTTCTTGGCACGCAGATGAATCGTTGCACCGCAAATGAAACGATAAGCACAACGGCGGACTTCACTCTCAGGATCGGCAACGCGTTACCCGCAATCGATTTGTGGCGCTTCGCCCACGACACCCGCATCCACCAGCTGCTCCCGATCGGGAAGATCGCGAAGGCTCTCCAACCCGAAGGCAACAAGGAACTGCTCGGTGGTGACGAAGGTATAGGGGGCCCCTTGCCGGGGCGACCTTGGCCCAGTCCCGATCAGGTTGCGTGCATGCAGCCGCCCGATCAGATCGCGACTAATCTCCTTGCCGAAGATATCCTTGAGCCCGTCGCGCGTGATCGGCTGGTGATAGGCGATGGCCGCCAGGACCGCGACGTCGAATTCACTCAGGTCCAGCAGTTGATCCCCGACATCTGCCGCCGCGCGGATCGCGGGGGCGTAGGTGGCACGCGTGCGGAACATCCAGCCGCCAGCAACCTGGGCGATCTCGAAGGCCCGCCCCTCCAGATCGGCGGCAAGGTCCTCGACCAGCAAATCGACCGAGGCCCCCTGCCCCACGACCCGGGCCAGATCCTCGCGCGGGACCGGCGAGGCCGAGGCAAACAACACCGCCTCGATCCGGCGCATCCATTCCCGCCAGCGCAGATCGGCTGGTAGGTCGGACAACTCGCGATCAAGCTCCAGCTCAGATCTGTCCTTCGCCATCGCTACACCCCGTAGAGCCGGAAAGTGTCGCGCCCGGTCAGCTCGCGCACCGCGCCGAGGTCGACCAGTCGGTCGCAGAGCCGCCGCGCGGCGCGATCCGGCAGAGGCAAAGCCGAAGGTGCCATCGCATCACGGGTCAGGAACATCTCGACCGCTTCTCCTGCCCCCTTGGCCCGCAGCTTGGGTGCGACTGCCTTCAGATGCGCCGCCCGGCGCGCGAGATCTGCCGCGAGGCGCACTGCTTCGACCACCGAGGAGACAACAGCGCGATAACAAGCAAGGCGAAGGTCATCGCCCTGTTTGCGCAAATCGGCGCGTTTCAGGCCTGCGGCCAGCAGCGGCACGACATGATCCCAACCGAAGGTTTGGGCGAGGGCCGCGTCCGCGAAGATCAGCGCAGGCACTTCCGCACGCGGCGCCTCGCGCAGCACGGCCTCCAGCACCATCGCGGCACGGCCGACCGGCCCGCCCTGCCCCGTATCGAACCATGTAGCAATCTGGCCCGGCTCAACGTTCGGCAGGGCTCGGCCCAGAGCCTTGACCGACACCGGCTTTTCCACAGCGCGCTGCCAGGCCAGGTAGGTTTCCCCCGCCGGGCCGGGCAGATCGTCGGGGCGCAGAAGATGTACGGCGTCGCGCAACTCCCCTGCCCTCTCTGGGCGCCCAGAGAACGCGATACAAGCCTCGGCCGCGCGCAGCGCAAGCCTGTCTCGCAACAAGGTTTGGGGAACGTCCTCGCGGCTCAGCACTACATGCAGATGGCTCAGCGCGGCGCCCGACAGAAAGGCCACAGTTTCAAGGGTTTCCACACGCCCGGAGGTGACCCAGGCGGGCATTCGGGGTATCGTGTCGAGGTCGCTCATGTGATCGGGCCGGGCAAATGTCATGCCGGAAGCCTAAATCGTCGCGGCGCTTTCCACCAGCAAATAGCACATAAACCGCTCCGCCTTGTCGCTCCTCTTTATGTCCAATAAGTTTGCATTATCGTACATAAGTAGATTTGCTCAATGCCATGTCAAAAAATACGGAAAATGCTGTCGGATAGCCGGAATTCATGAGATTCAAGCACTTCCCTGAAAAACGAACCGGGGTTCATGAGACTCTGTACCGGTATTTATGAGACTGGATGAGTCGGTATTTGTGAGACTGGCGCTGTCGTGCGGCTTTTTCGGCAGTCTGACGTGCTCTCTCTTCGCGCTCAGCGCGCCAGAACCGGGCCGAGATGCGTCTCCTCAACGAGAGAGGCCATGAGCGGAGCGCCTCCCGGACCCGCACTTGTCCGTTCATGTCACTTGCGAGCAGCACGTCAATCGCTCGGGCCACGGGATCTTCGACGATCCGGCCGATGCCGACCGTCAGCGCGAAACACTGCAAGAGCGAGCCTTGCGCCAGGGCGTGGAGACCGGGACGCACTGGCTTAGCAAGCACTGGCGCCACCTGATCGTATTCGGGGACAACGACCGTCAGCGCCTGCCGGAGGATCGGCGTGGTCAGAAAATCATGGTAGTCCCGTCGGTCTTTCAGAGACATGCGTGGCTGCTCAGAGACGTTCGGCGGCGAGGCCTGGCGATGCCGTGCCGTCAGAACCTGAAGCACTTCGGGCGCTTCCAGGTCTTCCTGCCCCGCGCCGCGCGCCCAGGCATCGAGATGCGCGGCACCAATCTCGGCATGCCCTTCAAGTTTCTTGAAGCGATCCGTACCGAACCGGTCGGACAGGGTCTCGCCGGTGGCGTCCCGAAACTCCACACCATGCACCGGGCAGCGAAATCGCCACGGCAGCGCGGCGGCTTTGCGATGCAGGTCTTCGGGACAGTGCGGGCATGGAGACCGGTTCTTCCGCGCGATCATCATGCGCGCCGCCGCCCCCAACTCCCGGAAAGTCATGGACTGCACCGCTTCGGGCGAAAGGCCGGTCCGAGCCGCGATCAGAGCCCCCTGCCCTTCTGAAAGCCGCCATTCCAGGTCGAACACGCCCTGCCCCTGCAGGCCAAGTGCTGTGACGAATTCCGAAACCGTCATCGCGTAGAACGGGGCCATGCGCGCGGCCCAGGAAGACAGTCGTTCATCGACCTCGGGGGCGTAAACAACCGGCAGGCGCCCGCACCCCGTCACACCGGCTCTCCCAAGACCGCCTGCAACCGGTCGCCGCCCAGAATATCGCGCGAGAGAATGCGTTCCTCGCCGCTTTCGATGGCGGCGATCGCCAGCTGCGACAGGATCGAAAAGATGCCCGAGGTGATGCCGCCGGTCACCTTGATGATCCGCGCGAGCGCGTGGCCGTCGATCTCGCTTTGGTGCCGAAGCGGCAGTGTGCGGGTGAGCGTGCTCATCAGCCCGTTCAGATCCTCGCCCTCCCGCCAGGGCGGCAACGCGAAGGCCTCGAAACGGCGCACCAGTTGATCATCGGTACGCAACGCGTTGCGGGCTTGGGCGGTGCCGACGCAAACCAGAGGGACGCGCAGCTCGTTGCCCAGAAAGCGCAGCATGTTCAGGAATCGCGCCTGTTCGCGGACCGTGCCGGCCTGCAGGCTGTGAATCTCGTCGATGACCAGCATCCCCGGACGCAATTCGGCGAGCAGACGCAAGGCCAGGCTTTCCAGCACAGACAGTGTCGCCCGCGGCGGCTCCGGGGCACCAATCGCCGCCAGGATCCGGCGGTAGAAGCGCGATTCATCAGGCCCAGACACCATCTGCACGGCGACGACCGGCATATGCAGCCGTCCGCTGGTCTCGTCGAAGCTCGATGCGTGATCGCGGGTGAACTTCTCGATGATCATCGTCTTGCCCATGCCGCTGTCACCGACAATGAGCAGGTTCGGCATGCGGGCGCGATTGGGAAACGACATCAACGTTTCCAGCTTCTCCAAGGCGGCCTCGGCCCTGGGATAGGAGATCCAGCGGTCGGCGCGAATCCGGTGAATGCGCTCCTCGGCGCTGAGCGCGGCGATCTTGCACGCTCCCGGATAGAGATGCGGGAACTCAGTCATCCTCGTACCACTCCTCGACCTTGAAGCCGGGGTGGCTGAGGAACGGGCTCCCCTCTCCGTCCGGCGCAGGCAGGGCATCTCGCGGTGCGGCATCCGGTGTTACATCGATCATCGGCAGAGGGGCGAGATGCAACCGCCGAGCCTGATGGCGCCGTATCGCCTTCGTCTGCCGCTCGGCGCTGTCGACGAGGTCGCGCTGCGCCTCGATCGTCCTGAAAATCAGCTCCTCATCTACCGACCGGCGCCCGGCCTCGCGCAAGGCGCGCCGCGCCGCGCGGTGCTCCCAGAGCGTGATCGCAGGCCGTGTCATATCCGCGGGTCTCGCTTCGATGATCCCGTTCTCAGTCAGCACGAAAATGCGAGAGAGATCGCGCGGGTCGTATTTAAGCGTGAACTTGCGGCTTTCCCGGCCCATCAGCCAGCGCAACTCGTCCGCCCAGTAGCGGATGTGGAAGAGATGCAGCCCGTCACGCTGCAAGACACGGCTCTCGGAAGGCAGAAAATCGACCAAAAACTGCCTGAGATCGGTCGGCATGCGAAGCCGGGCCTCATCCACCCGGGCCGCCCAAGCCGCCGCAGGTGTGGTTTCCAGCGCAGAGTGGACCCGCACATGGTAGGAGCCGGTGATCTCGAGAGCGAGCCAGGTTTCCAGTTCGCCGAGCGTCATCACCGCCTCGGCCTCGGCATCGAGATCGCCGCGCTCGAAGATGTTCGAGAAATGCGACCCCGGCAGCAGGTGAACCGCCCCCATCATTGTGCCGATCAGGCGCTCGATATGGCCGCCATAGCGCGGTGTACCTGGCGGACGGTACCGCAGTTCGATCTGGTACTCTGCACAGGCGAGCCCGAAGGCGCGGGCATGGAATTCCGCGCCGTTGTCCACATAAATCGCGTTCGGGATGCCCCGCGTTGGCCAATCCGTGCTGATACCTCGCGCGGTGAGCCAATGCGATTTGTCCATTACCGTATGGGTCAGACACAGTGCGACGGCCAGTAGCGATGGCGGTTCCAGAGACAGGTAAAACCCCAGAACCATGCGGGTATTCACGTCGGTCGCGACCGTCAGCGTTGGCCTGCCGAGCGGACGTCGTGTCACCGGATCTACCACTGTCACATCAGCCTTGGTGTGGTCGATCTGGACGATATCCAGCGGATCGTTGGCGACCAGCCCCCCAGGCGTGGCCAGATAGCGCCGCTCGGCCTTGTCCTTGCCCTCTCGTCGGGCCATCAGTTTAGCTTGGTCATGTTGCTCCAGCCAGCGCCCCAGACGGCGGATCGAGGGTGGGGCCAGCCCTTGCGCCCGACAATCGGCAGCAACTTCGCGCCAGAACCGTGTCCTGGTGGGCTTACGACGGGAAGCATAAAACCCCTTGAAATGGCGGGACACGATCGTTTCCACCAACGGGTCCAAGGGCTGCATGCCCGGTTTAGGGCCCCGTGTATCCCGGAGCAATGCAGAGGTCCGCCCATCCTCGCGGAACTGCTTCACCAGGCGAAAGAGCGTGGATCGGCTGACATTCAGCTGATGCATGGCCCATTCGACAGCGCCTGGGCTGAGCTGGATCGGTAATTCCGCCAGCACCCGGGCGCGAAACTCCGCCTCTTCCCAATCCTTGTCAGCTGGAAAATTATCGGACATAATGTTGCTCAACGTGCGGATGCTGGAGAGTCTCATCAATAGCGACTCAAATCGCTTCCAGTCTCACTTACCCTGAATCGGTTTCAGAAATGCGACACAGGCAAGATATTGAAAACAAATGGACCACAGTCTCAGAAATTCCGGCAGACCGACATTCACTGGAAAATGGCCGCAGAGGACGAGAAATCGACATCATCAAACTCTGATGCAAGTCATAATGCTCAGGGCGACGCGAGAAATCAAGAAAAAAGCGATGGGATCGCCCTGCCCTCCCATGTCGCGGGCTCCGGCAGCCTTGATCGCCTGGTCGACACCGCCCGCGACTATGCCCGCGCTGCAGCGTCCGACAACACGCTGAAGGCCTATGCCAAGGATTGGGCGCATTTTGCGCGCTGGTGCCGGATGAAGGGAGTGGAGCCCCTGCCCCCCTCATCCGAGATGATCGGCCTTTACCTCGCCGATCTCGCCTCCGGGTCAGGCCCCTCCCCTTCGCAGTGGGCGTCCCGCCCCCTGTCGGTCAGCACGATCGATCGCCGCCTCTCCGGCCTCGCCTGGAACTATGCGCAACGCGGATTCACCCTCGATCGTAAGAACCGCCACATCGCGACGGTGTTGGCTGGGATCAAACGCAAGCACGCGCGCCCGCCGGTGCAGAAGGAAGCGATTCTGGCCGAGGATATTCTGGCGATGATCGCCGCCCTGCCCTACGACCTGCGCGGCTTGCGGGATCGGGCGATCCTGCTGATTGGCTACGCGGGCGGTCTGCGTCGGTCGGAAATTGTCAGCCTCGACGTTCACAAGGACGACACGCCGGACTCGGGCGGCTGGATCGAGATCTTCGACAAGGGCGTCGTACTGACCCTGAACGCAAAGACCGGCTGGCGCGAGGTTGAGATCGGCCGCGGCTCCAAGGACCAGACCTGCCCTGTCCATGCACTCGAGCAATGGCTGCACTTCGCCAGGATCGACTTCGGCCCTGTCTTTGTCGGCACCTCGCGGGATGGCAAACGCGCCTCTGACAAGCGGCTCAACGACAAACACGTTGCGCGGCTGATCAAGCGCACGGTCCTGGACGCGGGCATCCGGTCGGACCTGCCTGAGAAAGACCGCCTCGCTATGTTCTCTGGCCACAGCCTACGCGCCGGTCTCGCCAGCTCCGCCGAAGTCGACGAGCGCTATGTCCAGAAGCAGCTGGGGCACGCTTCGGCCGAGATGACTCGCCGCTATCAGCGTCGCCGAGACAGGTTCCGGGTGAACCTGACGAAGGCAGCCGGGTTGTGATGTGGATCAGGAGTCTTCGGACTTCAAAGCCGAAAGTGAGGCAACATGGCGAGGGAGATCGCTGCGGGAATGGAGGATATCCACGATGATGACCTCGTCCGATCGATCCAGAAACACAAGGAAATGTTCCCCTGCCCTTATGAACCGCAGGTCTTCGACATCATCAACGAGAACTGCGCAACTCCGGCTATGGGCCTGGCCGTTCAGAATTCTTTCACAGCAGTTGAGCAATTCGGCCTCGTAAAGCTCCGCTTGGCGCAGCCCGAAATTCTCGATCGTCCATCTGCCGATTTCAGTGAGGCTAGCTTCCGCACGACGAGTCAGCCGGAAGGATCGGCTCATGAACGCGCGCGCGCAGTCGCAAAGGCCCTACGGATCGCATCTTTGCCGCTTCCCTCCGCAAGATCGCCCGCCTTGGCCTGCGCCAGACCTTCAATTAGACCTTTCCGGATCCCGGCTAGTTGTGCTTCTTCCTGCTCCAGCAATCTCAGGCCAGCGCGCATTGCTTCACTCACGTTCTGGTAGCGCCCGGATGCCACCAAGGCTTGAACCAGTTGATCCTGAGGTTCGGTCAGGACAACGTTGCGTGTCACCATGTGTCAGATCTCCTTTGTTGGCAATATATGCCAATGCCACTTATTTATCAATACGTCACGCCGCCTGCCCGCTGAGCCTGCCATAGAAACTACGCTCCAAATGCAGCTCTCCTGCCCCAGCCTTCTCGACCATGCCCCGAAGATATCCGCCCGGCGAGGCAACCTCACCGACACTGTGCTTCTCGAAGACGAGCGCAAATGCGGCCGTGGCCACTTGGGTCCCCATTCGATCCTGCGCTACGTTCCAGGCATGCTCTGAGATACCGATCATCGGCCTGAGTTGCCCGGCAACGCGGTGCAGGTCGCCCCAATCCTTCAGGAATCCACCCATATTGCGCGCCCAGGACGCGAATTCCGGACAGGCCTGCATGATTGTCGGCAGATCGAGCGCCGTCCGCTTCTTGCGCACCTCGGCAACCCAGTCTTCCAGCTCCCTATCAACCCACTCTTCGGGTGGAGCATTGGGTACCACGCCCGCCGCTTCCTCTTTTTCAGAGGAATTACTAGTTACAGGATTAAGTTGATTTGTAATTAGTATATGAGGTTCAGAAATGACCTCCCTGGGGTCCATTTCTTGAGTCTTTTTTGTGATTTGGGTGTCTTTGTTACCGATGTTTTCCACAGGTTTTGTCGCACCAGTCGCCTTGAGATAGGCCGCTTCGACCCGTTCCTGAAGTTCCTTGAACCACAACAGTAGCCGTTCCAACTGCTCAGAGGCTTCATGACGACGCGGAAGCCGGTCCAGAAGTTCCTCAAAGAGTCCAGTGAATTGGCTCCAGGGCCCGCGCAGCGCGCTGCTGATAGCCGCCTCAATCCGAGCGCGGATCATCCGGCGTGCCACCGTAATCTGACGCTTCAGGCGCTGGCAGAGCTCGCGCTCGGCCTGCAGCTCGGCATGAAGCTCCTCGAACTCCTCGACACGGGCTGAAAGCGGCGACAGATCGAAGCCATACGCCTCAACGATGCGCCCATCGGCGTCCCTACGGCCCCACCGCTTGCCATTCGGGCTGTCCTGAAAGGAAATCACGCCGATCTCGGCCAGGCGCCGCGCATGGCGCTTGAGCGCGGAGAGCGAAAAGCCCGTCCGCTCCATCAGATAGGCGTTCGACGCCCAGACGATCGGGCGCTGCCCCTCCTCCCAGTCCTGGGCCTGGGTGAAGGCCCCGAGCGTGTCGAGGAGCATCATGTCGCCAGCCTTCAGGCCGATATGTGCACCAACGCGCTTGAGCGCGACAAATGCTCGTGTTTTGGGTACTGCTACCCGTTCACCGGCTTGGGCAAGTTGCTCAGCAACCCCAAGACCCGGTGTCGGCTTGCGCCAACCTGTATGTTTCATGCCTGTATCTCACCTCCGGTTATGTGGAGGCAAAAGAAAGCCGTTCGCTCAAAAGCGTTCATCGTTGACAGTGATTCGTGGGAGAGGTATCTTCTAAGCGACCAAACTTTTCAGATTAGCTCTCAGGCCACGCTGCTTGGGGGCTTTTCTTTTGCCTAGATCATTGTTCCGACTGCTCCTCTTTTGTTGCGAGGAATTCGCTGTAGAGCTGATCCAGTCGACCGGAGAGAAAGTCTCCGAACTCGGTTGAATCCTGTGCTGTCAGCGAAATACTGAATGCCCTTCCGGACCGGCCGATTACCCCTTTGATGCGGCCTTTGCCGGCGGTCCAGGTGCGCTTCTTGGGTGCCATGCGCGTCTTTCTGCGCTTGGGTGTCCTGCCCGCCTCTGCCAGTCTGCTGTGCAGGAGCTCGAACCTTGCATCGCTATCCAGCTCGTGAAACCCTTCGAGTTCCAAGGCACCTTCAAGGACCTTTTGGTTCGCAGACTCCGAAGCCAGCTTCTTGAAATCCTCCCAGCGGTCACGGCCAATCTGCTTAGCGGGACCGATCCGCTCAATCACATGCCTCGGGATGTTCTGCGCGACAGACAACATGCGCGACAACAGCGTTCCATCAATGGTCAGCGCCGACTGGATCACATCCTTCGCCTGCCCCATATCAAGGAGGCTTTTTGCGAAAAGCGCCTTCTCGATGAATGAAAGATCCGCGCGCGCCGTGTTCTCTTGCCCTTGGGCGAGAATGTGCGCCACATCGTCCATTGGTTTGACTACAGCGCGAACCTTCCGGCCAAGGGCTGACGCCACGCGCACACGCCGATGGCCGAAGACGATCATATAGCGACCGTCCAGATCCGGGTGCGGGCGAAGCAGTACTGGAGTGTCCTGGCGACCAGTTGCAATCGACTCCTTCAGCTCGTTGAAGGCCTCGTCGTCGTCGCTGAGACGATCCGAAATGAAGGACACATCGATCAATTGGGGATCGATTTCGACGATGGTTTCCCCTTCGAGCAAGCGCTTCGAATTTTCGGCAAGATTGTCAATCGAGACCTTCATGGACTTTGATGCGCCACGCATCGCATAGCCTGATCGGCCAGAGTCCTTCGGCTGCTCGGAAGAACTGGCCATCACATTTTTCAGGAGGTCTTTACGAGCCATCAAACTGTCTCCTTCTGGGCGATCATAGACGTGAACACTCTGGACAAATGGCTGTCTGCACGGCTGTCAAAACTATCAATCTGCACGGCTGTCAAAGACGTCGTCATTCGCGCCCCCATGCTTTGTGGATCAGCTCCGAAACCTCATCGTTCACGTCGTTCAGTGAAGTGATTGCCCGGTCATAAGTTGTGCGAACAAACTGGGAGCGCTCGACCTCGTAGAGTGTCTGTTTAGTAATCCCAGCGTCGGAGATCGCCGTGGATTTCAAAACAGGCGCGGTAAGCATCTGGTTCGGGAACATCGCCTGCAGAAACCCGACCATCTGCTTCTGAGGGCCATCAGTGGGTTCAAACCTGGTAACCAGATAGCGAAACCATTTCAGTCGCATGTTCGCGCCAGCGTCTCGTATTGTCTTCATGATTCCGCCAAGCATGAGCAGAAATTGACTCATCGACATAACGTCCAGCATCTGTGGGTGGACGGTGACGATGACTGACGACGAGGCTGTCAGTGCGGTCAGCGTGAGATAGCCAAGCTGCGGTGGGCAATCGATCACCACGACATCATAGCGATCATCGACTTCGTCGAGCGCCTTAGAGATCCGAGTGAAGAAAAGGCGCCCCTCGTGGGGGTCGCTGCTCGTCAAGGCAACGGGGGTATCGTACTCATACTCTTGAAGTTCCAAACTTGCAGGCACGATATCAAGGTTAGGAAAGTTCGTTGGTCGGATTACTTCGATAATTGGCTTGCGTTGATCATCGTAGCGGAGCGTCTCGTAGAGCGATGGAACATTATCGAGCTCCGGCTGAATACCATGCAGAGCTGTCAGTGATGCCTGCGGGTCAAGATCGATCGCCAGTACACGATGCCCTTTCAGCGCCAAGTGCTGAGCCAGATGAGCCGCAGTCGTCGTCTTTCCGGACCCGCCTTTGAAGTTGACGACAGAAACTACATGCAGTTCCTCACCTTCACGCCGATGGGGCACATACCGCCGCTTTCCAGGCCGACCATGCTTGTCCAAATACGCCCGCAGTTCGAGCATTTGCTCAGCTGAATAACTACGCCTCCCCGACGACGAGGTTTCGGGATCAGGCCCCTTACCTTCTAGGTGGAGCTTCTTGATTGTCGACTGGGTCACGCCGAGATAATAAGCGACCTCCGCCAGCGAAAACTGACGTAGACCTTTCTGGGCATCTGGAGGATACTGTTCCTGCCGCAACATATTGAGACGGTCAGAAATCAGCTCTCCCTGTTGAAGGATGATCTCGTCGAAGGGTTGATCCTTCGTATCAGCCGTAAATGACCTATCTCGCAT
>NZ_CP085160.1 GCF_022788695.1 Pseudosulfitobacter sp. DSM 107133 | reverse complement strand
CTCTGCCTCGATTCGTGGGCGCGTTTTTTATGTGACCGCGCGTTATTTATCGAGACTATTGCCCGAGCTATCAGATTCGTGCAAGCTCTTTCTAGATATGGTGTGGTTCAATCACACAGGCACAAGCGCAGGCACTACTCAATTCAGTCAAGCAACCCAAGTTTCTCAGCGCGCTCCAGAAGCATTTTCACCGATGACGGCTGCCACTTGGACCTTCCGCGCGGTGTCCGCTCACGCATAGTCTCCAGCCGATCACAGATTGCCTGTAGGGTCATGTCGGGTTTGGCGCCCTTGATGCCTGCGACAATGGCGGGCAGGCGATCGTCCGTGTCGCGGCGATTTGCCCGACCGACGACCGTCGTCGGCAGAAAACCGTCGCGGACATAGGCGTTCACGGCGCGCAACAGGCGGCTTTGCGTCCAACGCCGCGCCTCGGGCAAGGGGCCGTTGATGATGCGCAGCACATCCTCCCAAGCCATATCAGGGCGCAGCCGGCGTACATGCGGTACCCAGTCTTGCGCGGTCTCGTTTAGTCGTTCCATATATCCGTTCTGCCGCGCCAGCCGCACCTTGCGCTGTGCGGCAGGGTCTCGCGCGCGCAGGCCCGGATTGCCGCCCACGCGTCCTTTGGTCTTTGCGCTCGCCAAGCCGGCCTTCGTGCGTTCCCGGATCAAGGCACGTTCAAACTCGGCCGCGGCCCCCAGAACCTGCAGCGTGAACTTGCCCTGCGGCGAGGCAGTGTCGATCGGGTCTTGAATGGAGCGAAAGAACGCGCCCTTCGCCTCAAGCTGCTCGATCACCTCCAAGAGATGCGACAGCGATCGCGCCAGACGATCAATGCGCACGACAACCAGCGTGTCGCCCTTGGCCACGCGCTCCAACACGCGCGCAAGGACCGGCCGCGCACGATTTCCGCCCGAGGCCTGTTCTTCATGGATCTCGGCGCAACCCGCAGATTTCAGGGCCTGCGACTGGGGCAGGGGGGTTTGATCCTCGGTTGAAACGCGCGCGTAGCCTATCAATGGCATCAATACAGGCCTTTTGCAGTTTCATATCTCGCGAATAAACGACCGTTTGCAAACGAATGCAAGAGCGTGCACTGTGGCGCTGCTCAGCAGAGAACCCTTGGTTTCCATACGCTGAGCGCGTTCAGCGAGCTCTCGCAGACCATCGCGCGCCCGTGCTATATAAGGTGTGCAGGCGCACTCTGACAAAACACTTGGGTAAAATGCAAAAGTGCCATATTTTGCACATATGAAGACTCAAGTATCTATGCAGTATGATAATTTTGACGATCCTCTAGTGGATGCGATGGGGCTTGAAGAGACGTCTGAGGACGACCTGTGGTTCCTGCCCGGTCCGATAGAAGAGGAGCCGGATTTTCTGCCGCCCAGACCAAGGGCAGAGCTGCGTGAAACTGCAGTCCTCCACGATTGGCGATGCGCTGAGGCGGGCAATGCCGCCCGTCTTGCCCGCGTGGCTGGCCGGATCGGCGCGCTGGACGAACGGCTGCGCCGTGGCCCGGTAGGCTGGCGGCACAGGCTTGCGCTGATGGAGGCGGCAGATCTCAGCTGGTTTGTAGGCGACCGAATTGGCCCGGATCGGCTGGCGCTCTGGAAATCCATGCGCTTGTCCAGCGTGCAGGACGACACTGCGGCGCTCGCGCGTGTCGGATGGGCAGTGCGGCGTCTTACAGGCGGCCCTGGACCGGAAGGGGGCCTGTCCGCCTTCCTCGACCGCCGCGACCCCGAGAGCCTCGGCGTTGAAGCCGAACCGTTCGCGGATCGCGCGGGCGGTTGGCTCGATCTCATGGCGCAAGCCGCCGATCTTCACCCAATCACGCGCGCTTGCATGGGCTTCCATCTCTGGAGTCTCGCGGGCCTCGGGCAGCACGGCGACCGGATGGAAGCGGTGGTCACAGCCGCACGGATCGGGGCCAGTGAGGGCAAGGGCGCGCTCTTCGCGCCTCTGGCCATGGGTGGGGCAGGGGGATTGCGCTCCGGTGGCCCACCCGCTGACCGACTGTCTCGTTGGCTTGACGGGATGGAGACCGCATGCCTGACCGCAATGCGTCACCTCGATGATATCGAGGCATGGTCGGCGAGGGCGGAAGCCGAGATGAGCCCGCTTTCCGGCCGCACGCCCCCGGCCTTGTGCGCGGTACTTACCGAATGGCCGCTCGTGTCCGCTCCGATGGCCGAGGCCCTGATCGGCGCCAGCCGGGCGACCGTCCAGCGCAACCTGGCTTGGATGGAAGCGCGTGGTCTGATCCACGAGATGACGGGGCAGGGGCGGTATCGGATGTGGAGGGTCGCAACTTAAGCCGTGCTCTTTGTCGGGGGGCCGACAGTTTATGTTAGAGCCAACGCTTCTGTCCGCCAAACTTGCAGAGAATTCGCGGATCTAGCCCAGTTTGACGAATGTTGCTCGAAGCACGAATGTCCGCACAGATGAAAACGAACCGCCCGTGTCCAGTCTTCGTCTCTGGCTGCGATTTATAAATGCGTGGCCCAGCGAGGATGGCTCTCGTCAATGATCAAGGCATGGCTGTGCCTGCGATGTCCCCTTAGGTGGGGATGGTCGAGTGGCAAATTATCGTGGGTGTGCTCAAGCTCAACGGGATCGCCGGACGGCCAGAGTTTCAGCGCTGCGAGCATTCCGAAGGCGGCGATGAGGGCCAGTCCGATCAGTGCGGGAACGACACCATAGACCGTCAGCAGCCATCCCGACAGCGGATAGGTCACAAGCCAGCAGGCGTGGGACAGCGCGAATTGCGCTGCAAAGAGTGCCGGGCGGTCCCCGGCGTGGGCGGAACGGCGCAGCAACCGGCCCGAGGGGGTGAGAACGGTGGAATACCCCAACCCCACCAGCAGCCAGGCTGTCAGGAGGATGGACCAGCCAAGGCCTGCTCCAAGGACCGTCAATGCCAGACCGACCAGAGTAGCCACCATCAGCACGGCTCCGCCGAACATCACGGGCCGGTCCGGCAACACATCGAGAACACGCGGCAGGACCAGCGCGGCGATCATCGACCCTGCGCCGAAGGCGAACATCGTCCAGGCCAGAGCACTTTCCGAAAGGCCGAGCGAGCCGCGCACAAGAACGACGGTATTGACCAGCACCATCGCACCTGCCGCCGCCGCCGCGAGGTTCAATGCCAAGAGCCCGCGCAAGCGGGGCGTGGCCAGATAGATGCGGATGCCGCGCGTAGTGCGGTCATAGACACCACGCGGCTCGGATGGGCGGGGACTCGGCAGCACGACCGAAACAACCAGAAGGGCTGATGCGGCGAAACCGACAACCGTTCCGAAGAACAGCGTGTTGTAGGACATCACCGCGAGCAGAAGCGCCGCCAGCGTCGGACTGACGATGTTTTCCAGATCGTACGCCAGCCGCGACAGCGACAGCGCGCGGGTATAGCGCGCCTCTTCCGGCAGAACGTCCGGGATCGTTGCCTGAAAGGTCGGCGTGAAGGCGGCGGAAGCCGATTGAAGAAGGAAGATCAGGACGTAGACCTGCCAGACCTCGGTCACGAAGGGCAGTGCGAGCGCGACACCGGCACGCACCAGATCGAGCGTCACCAGAAGCGCGCGGCGCGGCACGCGGTCTGCGAAAGCCCCTGCAATGGGCGCGATGCCCACATAAGCAACCATCTTGATGGTGAAGACTGTGCCGAGGACCAGCGCCGCCCCGTCGCCCGAAAGATCAAAGGCGAGCAGGCCGAGTGCGACTGTGGCGAGTCCGGCACCCAGAAGGGCTACGACCTGTGCCAGAAACAGGTGCCGATAAGTGCGGTCGGAGAGAATATCGAGCATGGTCAGCCTCAGAGATATCGGGCGATCGCCCGCAACTCGGCGCGATCAGTTTCAGAACTTTCAACGTCGATACAATGGTCCATGTGATCATGGATCAGCGCACGCTTGGCGTTCGTCACGGCCTTTTCGACCGCTTGCATCTGCTGAGCAATCTCCAGACAGGGTTTGCCCGCCTCGATCATTTCGATCACGGCGCGCAAATGGCCGTCAGCGCGTTTCAGCCGGGCGACAAGGGCGGGATGGGTTGCATGGACTGGATGTTTTGTCATAAAGTAGTTCTATCCCCCCCGGGAGGATAGAACAAGATGGTGCCACGACGCACCACGCTAGAGACGGGCAGACGGGCAGATCCTATGGATACCTTGAGGACAGTTGTAAACGCCGCGTTTGCGACACTCTTGTGTTTGGCCGTACTCCTCTGGTCTGTGGTGCCCGCAACCTCGCACGCACCCTCAGTCATCGGCGTCCTTCAAGAGCACGCCGAAATGGTTGCTGAGCACGGTCATTCGCATGGACTGGAAGAAGACCTTGCTTGGGCCATGCATGGACACAGCCATGACAGCGTCGATCACGATCACAGTCAGGCGGTCGTGCCTGGCCCCGACCGATCGCCACACCCGCTCGATATTTACAGAGCCGCATGGCCGTTGAGTTCGGCCACGTCGAACACCTTACAGACATACCAAATCGAAAGACCTCCGCGCGTCTGATCGACTGCGTGCCAACAGCGCGCTGCATTCAATCATCAACACATATGCGGAGTTCAATCCATGAATACAGTCCATCAGGGCTGGACCGATCCCGGCATACGCCGGATCGTGATCCTGTCCTTCATTGCCCTTTCGGCGCTCGTCCTGGGTGCGGAAAACGCTCTTGCCCACGCCGTCACAGAAGGTGATGCAGGCTATATCCAGGAAATCTGGGGGGTGAACATCATCCCCTTCATGTATCTCGGCGCCAAACACATGGTCACGGGATACGATCACATCCTGTTCCTGCTCGGCGTCGTCTTCTTCCTCTACAAGATGAAGGATGTAGGCATCTATGTCAGCCTCTTCGCCCTCGGGCACTCGACCACGATGCTGGCCGGTGTCTGGTTCGGCTGGGGCATCAACGCCTACATCATCGACGCGATCATCGGCCTTTCGGTCGTCTACAAGGCGCTCGATAATCTCGGGGCGTATCAGCGCTGGTTTGGGTTCCAGCCGAACACCAAGGCCGCAACGTTGATCTTTGGCTTTTTCCACGGCACGGGCCTGGCCACGAAAATCCTAGACTATGAAATCGCTTCGGACGGGCTGCTGGCCAATCTTCTGGCGTTCAACGTGGGCGTCGAGCTTGGCCAGATCATGGCGCTTGCCGTGATCCTCATTGTCATGGGGTTCTGGCGGAAATCCCCAAACTTCTTCCGCCAAGCCTACACCGCCAACGTCGTCATGATGTCCATGGGGTTCATCCTCATGGGCCTGCAAATCACCGGCTACTTCGTAGCCACCTGAGAATTTAGGAGACCAAAATGTTTAACGCTAAAAAACCGAGCCTTGATGAGCTTCCCAGCTCCTCGCAGCTTATCCGTTCCACTGCCATTGCGGCGGCCAGCGCCGTTGCGATCCTTGTGACCGTCGTGCTGCCTGCCGAATACAACATCGACCCGACCGGGATCGGCGGGGTTCTCGGGCTGAGCGAGATGGGTGAGATCAAAGCCCAGCTTGCGGAGGAGGCCGAAGCCGACAGGCTGTTGGAGATCGAAGCCGAAGAGCAGTCGAGCCTCATGAACGATATCTTTGGACTCTTTGTCGGCACGGCACATGCACAGGAGGCCGAAGTCTGGCGCGACGAAACCACCTTTACGCTGGCACCCGGGGACAGCGCCGAGTGGAAGCTGGTCATGGAAGAGGGCCAGACAGTGGAATACCGAATGCTGGTCGATGGCGGTCGGGTGAATTTCGACATGCACGGCCACGGCGGCGGTCAGTCGGTGACCTATGAAAAGGGCCGCGGTTCGACCGGCGACGAGGGCGAGATCATTGCGGCATTTGACGGCGAACACGGATGGTTCTGGCGGAATCGGGACAGCCAGCCCGCAACCGTGACTGTCCAGGTGCGCGGCGAATACACCGAATTCAAAGACGCAAGTTGACACAAGGGCAGCCACCCGCATGAAAAGATGCGGGTGGCTGCCTGGCTCCGAAAAAGACCTTGGATAAGTCCGCAGTCTCGCCTCAGATTTTCCCCTGATACCAACCTCGGGCATCCGTTGGCCA
The DNA here is from genome assembly GCF_022788695.1 of Pseudosulfitobacter sp. DSM 107133. Taxonomy (NCBI): domain Bacteria; kingdom Pseudomonadati; phylum Pseudomonadota; class Alphaproteobacteria; order Rhodobacterales; family Roseobacteraceae; genus Pseudosulfitobacter; species Pseudosulfitobacter sp. DSM 107133. Next base: position 122,432 of record NZ_CP085160.1, on the reverse strand, counting down.
ATCAGTCAGTACCCGCGTGGCAATGTCACGCCTATGTTACGGGATACTTCTTGACCTCCCCCTACTGGAAGCTTGCATAAGGATCGTATGATCTGCGTTTTCCGCCTCATTTTGATTCTTGCATTGAGCTTCGGTGCCGTGGTTGCGCCGGATGTATCGGCAGCGAATGCGGCTGAGGCAGCAATGGCTCAGATGGTGGGCGCCGAAAGCGCGGACGACCATTGCGGCGGATGCGATCCGATCGGATTTGCTGACGGGATATCCTGCGAGGGTGGGTGTACAGTCCCTTGTGGCGCGGGAAGTACGGCCGGTATTGTAGTTCGTACGTCAGCGATGACGCTTGAGATGGCCGCCGGAGTTGTCATCCCGGTCGCGGGACCTGTGATCCCGATTGGCGCGGTTCCCTCCCTTGATCCATTTCCTCCCAAGCTGCCTGACTGAACCTGATAACGGCCTCGCTTGTTGCGGGGCCTGACCGTTGCCTTGGCCGAAGCTGGCTGAGTGCGACCCTTTCAGATCAAGGCAGAAGTGATGACCCTCAACAGACTGATTTCACGACGGCACGTGCTGCGCACCGGTGCCGCTTTCACGGCCATATCCGCTCTGTCACCGGCTCGAGTAGCGATGGCAGGTCCGACAGAGGACCCATTCTTGCTACGCGCTGCGGCCGGACAAGCCGCCCTGCGACCGGCACCCTACGGCTCTACCGACGTCTGGAGCTACAATGGATCCCTCCCCGGCCCCGAGATCCGGGTGCGGCAGGGAGACCGAATTCGGGTTCTGGCCCGGAATGGGCTAAATGAGGGGACGACGGTCCACTGGCATGGCATTCGCACACCCAATGCGATGGATGGTGTGCCGTTCCTAACACAGGACCCGATCCCGGTCGGTTGCGATTTTCTCTATGAATTCGATGCACTGGATGCTGGCACGTTCTGGTATCACCCGCACCAACGCAGTTCCGAACAGGTCGGACGCGGGCTTTACGGGCTGCTGATCGTCGAGGAAGCAAACCCGATCCGCGTAGATCGCGATCTGACCTGGATGCTCGATGACTGGCGGATGACCGGCGACGGACAGATTGCGACAGATTTCGGAAGTCGGCACGACGCCGCGCACGGCGGGCGTATCGGCAATTCCGTGACCATCAACGGCCAGATACCGGACCGCATCGCCGTGCGATCCGGAGAACGCATCCGCCTGAGGTTGGTCAACGCAGCCAATGCCCGGATATTCGGGCTGGATTTCGGGGGGCTTGCGCCGGTCGTGGTCGCTCTGGACGGTCAACCCGTGGCACCTCATGCACCAGACAGTGACGTCGTGGTGGTCGGCCCGGCCATGCGTGTCGATCTGGTGATCGACATGACCGGCAAGCCTGGCGACGCCCTCACCGTCACCGATGCCTTTTACGAAGGCCTCGAATACCGTCTGGTCGATCTCGCTTACGGGCCTGACAGGCTGCGGGACAGTGTGCCGGATTGGTCGATGGTCCTGCCGCCCAACCCGCTGGCCGAACCGGATATGGCGTCGGCTGCGCGGCATCAGATCGTCTTCAACGGCGGCATGATGGGGCAGATGATGATGGGCGGCGGCATGGGGTCCATGATGAAGCAGATGCGCGAAGGCAACATGTGGTTCATCAACGGCAAAGCAGCAACAGGGCACATGATGGATCCATTGCTGGTCCTGCCGCAGGGCACGTCGCATGTGCTGCAGATGGACAATCGCACCGCGTGGCATCACCCGATGCATCTTCATGGACATTCGTTCCGTGTGATCGCACGGAACGGGCAACCGACACGGCATCGCGAATGGCAGGACACCGTCCTGATGGCACCGGAGGAACGGGTCGAGATCGCCTTCGTGGCGGACAATCCGGGAGACTGGATGTTCCATTGTCACATCCTGGAACATCAGGCGGCCGGCATGATGGGCATCATACGTGTCGATCCTGGCACGACCAAAACCTGAAACAATCTCACGCAACAATCACCACGAAAGGAAAGAACCGATGAAGAAACTAATTGGACTTGCCAGTCTTGGCACCGCAGGTGCTGCCGCTGTCCTTGCAATGAGCCTGAATGCCGCGCCTGCCGCAGCGCAAGAGGCCACGCTCTACAAGAACCCGCAATGCGGATGCTGCGAGAGCTATGCGGACTACCTCCGCGAGAATGGCTTCACGGTCGAGGTAAAGCCGACCCATGATCTGGCTCAGATCAGCCGTGATGCAGGTATCCCGGACGATTTCCACGGCTGCCATACGACCTTTCTGGGTGACTACGTCGTCAGCGGTCATGTGCCAATCGATGTCGTCAACAAGTTGCTTGATGAGCGCCCGGACATTGCCGGTCTGACACTTCCCGGCATGCCGTTGGGATCGCCGGGTATGGGGGGCGCGAAGCAGGAACCGTTCAAGATTTACACCGTCGAAAAAGGTGTGAACACGACCGTCTATGCGGTCGAATGATCAATTGCGCGGTCTGGTGCGATCCCGTGCCTGACCGGTTTCAAGGGAAAACAAAGGATGAAGTGCATGATGATGGATGGTGGAATGATGGGTGGCGGCATGATGATCGCGATGGGACTGGTTTGGTTGCTGATCGTGGCGGTGCTGGTGCTCGCGGCAATCGCCTTGGTCAAATACATCCGCTCGGACAGCGGAAAATAGAAATGCGCCGGGATGCGGAATGAGGGCGCCAACAGTGGCGACAGTTTGTTGTCGATGGGATTCCTCTGGGCGATTTGCGTCCTGCTTGTCGTGGCATCGCTCGTGGCACTCTTCATCCTTTGTATGTGGATCGCGAGAAGAAGGCACAAGCGACATGAAAAACACCATTAGGCTCGCCGCGCTCTTGCTGGCTGCAACGGTCTTGCCCGTTTCGGCGCAGGATGACTCGCTCGCGGGCGAACGCCTTTATCAGGAGAATTGCGCCAGTTGCCATGGCGCAAACCTTGAGGGGCAGCCCGATTGGCGCTCCAGATTGCCGAACGGCCGGTTGCCTGCCCCGCCGCATGACGCCTCGGGCCATACCTGGCACCATACGGACCGCGTGCTTTTGGACATCGTGAAGCGCGGAACGGCGGCGATCGTCGGGAATGGTTATGAAAGCGACATGCCCGGTTTCAAGGAGTTGCTGACGGATGAAGAGATCACGGCGATCTTCGATTACATCAAGAGCACATGGCCCGATCGGATCCGCGCTTCGCAGGAAAGCCGTACCCTTGCGGATGAGCAGGTGCAGCCATGACGCAACAGGTCGTCAGCAAAATCGACCCCGTACCGCGGCGCAGGATCTCCGGGTTTGCGCTGGTGCCGCTAATAGCTTTTGCCCTCATGGTATTGTTCGGCTGGGGGCTTTTCAGGGGCGGCGACGACTTGCCATCGGCGCTTCTCGACAAACCTGTGCCGGAGTTTGCGCTTGCTCCGGTGCTCGGCCGCGAGGAAGGTCTTTCGACGCAGGACCTGATCGGCCATGTCTCGCTGGTGAACGTCTTTGCGTCGTGGTGTGTGCCCTGCCGTGCAGAACACCCGCTGTTCCTGGAATTGAGCGCCACAGGTGAAGTGCCGCTCTACGGGATCAACTACAAGGATCCGCCCGAACAGGCGCGCGCCTGGCTCGACGAATTGGGCGATCCCTACGCGCGCATCGGGGCCGACATCGACGGACGTGCTGGCATCGAATGGGGCGTTTACGGCGTGCCCGAAACCTATGTCATCACGTCTGACGGCACCATCGCCTACCGCCATGTCGGACCGATTACTCGGGCAATCTTGCGCGAAACCCTGTTGCCGATCGTCCGGGATCTGAAAAACCAATCTTTCAAGGAGCCAACGCCATGAAATATCTCAAAACAGCCCTGCTCGTCTGGGCATTGTCAGTTGGCTCTGCGCTTGCCGGGCCGCAAGGCTTCGCACTGCACGACACGCCGCAGCCGGTGATCAATGTGCGCTACGAGACCGAGGACGGCAGCCGTGGGGACATGGAGGATTTTCGTGGCAAGCTGATCCTCGTGAATGTTTGGGCAACCTGGTGCGTGCCATGCCGAGAGGAAATGCCGACGCTGGATGCGCTTCAGGCGGAACTTGGCGGCGACCGGTTCGAAGTGGTCGCCCTGTCCATCGACCGGGCCGGATCGCCCGTCGTGCGGCGGTTCTACGACGAGATCGGTGTCACCAATCTCAAGATGTATGTCGACAAGACCATGTTGTCGATGACCGCGCTGCGCACCGTCGGCCTGCCGACAACGATCCTGATCGACGCGCAGGGGCAGGAGCTGGGACGGCTGGTCGGCCCTGCCGAATGGGACGAGCCCGAGATGGTGTCCTTTTTGCAGGGGTTCATTCAATGAGTACCTTCGAAAGAATACCACCCGCCCTTGACCGCCCAGTTATCAGAATGACCGGCCCTCAAACTTCTGAAGGATTTTCCGGATGACCGACATATCATCTTCCAACGATGCGGGCGACGTCGGCATCAAAAACGCCGGCAACCGGCCCCGGTGGTTGACGCGCAGACGATTGCTGTTCGTCGGTGCGGCAACCGTGATGGGCGGCGGCATGGCCCTGAACTGGGGATGGCTCACCGCGATCGGTCTCGCGCCTGTTTTGGTCTCGCTGGCACCCTGTGCCGCGATGTGCGGGCTTGGTCTGTGCATGAAGGGCGGGTCCGGCGGGAAATGCAACGATGCGGGTGGTGGCAAGCCCGATCAATCCGAAAGGTGATGCAGTTGATTATCTATCTGACCCGGCGCGCCGCCTTGGCGACATTTGCGGCCACGATCTCCTTTCCGGCCTCCGCCGATCATCCGGGTGAAAATCTGGATGCGCGGATGTTCGAGATGGAGCCATACTTCCAGGCCATCGACGCAGCACAGGCCCCGGATTTTGAGTTGCAGGATGCGGAGGGCAATCCTGTGCGCTTGGCGGATTTCAGCGAAAGGGTCGTCATCCTGCATTTCATCTACGCCAACTGCCAGGATATCTGCCCTCTCCATGCGGAAAAGATTGCGGCGGTCCAGGCTTCGATCAACGACGGGCCGATGAGCGATCTGGTGCGATTCATCTCGATCACAACCGATCCCGTGAATGACACGCCTGACGTTCTGCGCGGGTACGGGGACCGGCATGGGTTCGATCCGACCAACTGGGTCATTCTGACCAAACGGCCTGATCAGGCTGACGACGTGACACGCCTTCTGGCGCGGGACTATGGGCTGGAGTTCACGATAGCGGACGACAGCGACATGATGATGCACGGTGCAGTGACCCATGTCGTGGATATCGGGGGACGGTTCGCCGCAAAGTTCCATGGCATGGACTTCAAGAATGTGAACCTGATCCTCTATGTCAGCGAGTTGATCAACAATGCCCAGCACCGACGTCGCGAACGCGGTTGGTGGGATCGGCTGACGGGGGCGTTTCAATGAGCGATATCGCGATTGGCGTCATGCCGTCTTCGACGGATGGAATTTCCCTGATGGCACTCCGTCGGTATTTTTCGGTGATCATCCCGGCTAATCTGATCTGGGAGTTCGCCCACATGCCGCTCTACACGATCTGGAGCGAGGGCACCTGGGGTGAGATCGTTTTCGCCGCGGTTCATTGCACAGGTGGTGACATCCTGATTGCCATGAGCGCGCTGATGCTCGCCTTGATGCTGACCGGCCGTGGCTGGCCCTTCGTGGCTCCGACACGACGTTTGGTGACCGTCCTGACAGTATTGTTCGGTCTGGGATATACGCTGTTCAGTGAATGGCTCAACATCGTGATCCGCGCGGCATGGGCCTATTCGGACCTGATGCCGATCATTCCGATTCTTGATGCAGGGTTGTCGCCGGTACTGCAATGGATCGTGATCCCGTTGGTCGCGTTCTGGTGGGCGGCGCGACCTTTCAGCGCCGAGCATAAAGCATGATGGATATTTCCGGCATCGGCATCTTGGCGGCCTTTCTGGCGGGGGCCATTTCGTTCCTGTCGCCCTGCGTCCTACCGCTGGTGCCGGGCTATGTCTCCTATATTGCGGGCCAGCCGGATTTGCGCACGACGCGATCGGTCGGCCTGCGGGCACGCGCCGGGGCACTTGGGCTGAGCGCCTGCTTCGTTCTGGGATTTTCCACGGTCTTTGTCGCGTTAGGGGCCGGGGCCAGCGCGCTCGGGTCGCTGCTTCTGACCTGGCGCACTGAACTCAACTATCTGGGCGGGGCGATCATCATCCTGTTCGGACTGGTCATGCTGGGTGTCTTCCGTCTGGAGGCGTTCTCGCGTGACACCCGCTTCACACTCGACGTTCCGGGGGGTCGCCCGCTTGGAGCCTACGTACTGGGCTTGGCCTTCGCCTTTGGTTGGACCCCCTGCATCGGACCAATCCTTGGCGCGATCCTGACACTCAGTTCGACCTCCGGCGGCATGTCGGACGGCATCTGGCTGCTGTCGATCTATTCCGCAGGGTTGGGCGTGCCGTTTCTGCTGGCCGCGCTGTTCACCGACGCCATCGCCGCGCGGGTCAGACAGATCGGCAAGGCAGGTCGCTGGCTCTACAAAGGCGCAGGCGTCGCCATGATCATCATGGGCGTTGCCATCATGACCGGCCAATTGTCCCGGTTTGCCTACTGGCTCTTGGGAACCTTCCCATTCCTGGCCTCAATCGGTTAATTCTCCTTGGCATTTCTGAGGTGAAGCCAGATCAGTATTGCCCCGATGACGAGAAATATCAGGTTGAGGAAGAACGTGTAGTCGATGCTGAACCGGACCATCTCCTGAAGCGAAGGCCGCTCGGTCGGGATCATCCCTACGAGAGCGAACAGGTAATGCACCGTAATTCCCGCAGCGACCATGCACAGGTGCAGCAAGCCTGAAAGATAGAGCGCATACTGCCAGCCATAATACTTTGCGTGCACCCAGATCACCGTGGCAGCAACTAGATCGGCTCCGAGAAAGGCGATCACGCCGCCGAACGACGCATCACGCGACCAGAGCATCGCGGCCAGGGGGACATTGCCCATCGACCCGATGAAGGTGAAGAAGGCCACAACCGGTGCCACCAGCGCGTTTTCGAGAACGATCAGGAAGCCCGGCGCGTCCTGCGCACCGCCATCTGCGACCAGGAAGATCGCGTTCCAGAAGCTCTGCGGCACAAAGACGGAAATGAAACCCGCGACCGTGAAGCCGAACAGGATCTCCTTCCAAACCATCTGCCATTCCATGAAGAAAGCGCGGGCGATCCGATTCCATCCTTCGCGGGACAGCAGCTTGTCGCGGAACGATCCCTTCATGGTCCGGTCCGTGTCCATACCTTCGTCGGACTGGGCCTTCTCCGCATGCTCTTTTGCTCTTTGGACAAGCGACCTTGGAAACCATATCAGGGTGAGGGCATAGGCGTAGATCGTCATCAGGATGCCAAGCATGAAATTCGCCACCATGAATTTCCAGCCCAGCAGGACCAGAAGGACGATTCCAAGCTCGATCACCAGATTCGTCGATGAAATCAGGAAGGCGATGGAATTGACCGGATGCGCTCCTTTCACGAGGATCGAACGCGACGCGGCAAGCGCCGCGAAGGAACAGGACGACGACACGAAACCAAAGAACCCGGCAATGCCTGCCTTCCTGGCACCACGATCACCCAGAACACGCGCCATCTGATCCCGTGTCACGAAGATCTGGATGCCTGCGGAGATGATATAGCCGAAGATCAGCGCCCAGAGCGCCTTCCAGAGCATGCCCGCCCCGGTCGTGAATGCTTCGATTATCTGGTCCATTCAGCCTAACCTTTTTTCGCAGTGCTGCCTGACCTGCGCTCCTACCGGGAGAACGAGTCTGAAGGATGTGAAAACGGCATCCGCCTTTCAGCCGATCAGATAGACTCTGATCGGCATCCAAATCCCCATGACCATCATCATCAGATTTTCCGTGAGCGAGACAAAGCCAAGCGGAACATTGCTGTCACCACCGACGCAGGCGCATTTCAATTCACGCTTGTCGATATAGACCGCCTTGAAAACCGATACTGCGCCAACGGTGCCGATGAACAAGGCCACCGGTGCCGAAAGCCAAGTCAGCGCCCCGGCGACCATGAGGATACCTGCGAAAGCCTCTCCGAACGGATAGATTTTGCCATATCGCACCCACCGACGCGCCAGCAGGTCGTAGTTCAGGAACATGGTCGAAAAGCTTTCGACATCCTGAAGTTTTTGTACCGCCAGAAAGCACATCGAGATCGAGATGAACCATTCCAGGGCGCGCAGGGTGAAAATGTTCTCGAAGCTGTACCACGACAAACCGAGCGCCATCAGGAACGCGACGGCAAAGATCGTGATCACCGGCTGGTAGGACGTGTCCGAGCGTTCGTCTTCCGGCGCATCGATGCCGAAATGGACCCGAAGGTCGTCATATCCGCCGATCCGCTCGTCCCCGATCCAGGTTTGCGGGGTGGTTTCGACGCCGTGCTCTTCCATGAACGCGTCGGTTTCCTCACGCGTGGTCAAATGGTAATCCTCGACCTCGAAGCCCTTGCGCTCCAACAGGTCCTTGGATTTGAGCCCATAGGGACAGAGGTGGTCGGGCATCACCATCCGGTAAAGCTTGGCTGTCTGGGTTGTGTCTCTTGGCATGTCATATCCTCCGTTTCAGGGTTCAGGCGTCGCAGCCATAATAGCCGCGATAGCCTGCCCGCAGGCCGGCATCGAGCTCAAGAACGAGGTTGGCGTCCTGCATTTCACTACTGTTTTCCAGCGCCGCAGTCCCGTCCGGCGCACTGAGGGCCACGGACATCCCTTCGGCGCTCAGGGTGCCGGTTCCGTCGGTTGAACCAAGACGCACCAGGTCGCCGCTGATCTTGGCCAGCGCCGCCGGGGCGCCGTCGATCTGTCCTGCGGCAAGCACAGGTTTGCTGCTCGTGGTATACTTGAAGGTGCAGATAGCCCCATCCGGGAAAAGCTGCGCGATTTCATCGCCGGTCAGGAATTCCAGATCGAGGATGGCGATTTCGGCGGATGAGAGTGCCTCGTTCAGATCGACGATGCGGGCTGGACCATCCAGACCCTCATCAGCCGCGTCACCATTCGTGTCGATGTCATTTACCAGATACCGCATTTCGGCGATTTCTTTGTCTTGGGCAAAGATGATCTCGTCAGCCAGTTTGCGCACCCGAGGGTCAGAAATGTTGGCGCGGCTCGAGGTCATGATCGCGATCGAATGGTGCGGGATCATTGCCCTCATGTAGCTGGTATCGCCCACGGTTACCTGGCTCCGGACCAGCCAGAGGGATCCGGCAAACACCACGGCCCCGCCAATAAATATGGCAGCGTTAATCGCCTTGCTGGAGTACATCGACAGCATGAAGCCCAGCATGATGATCGCCATTGTGGCCCCCATCAGCACGGCCATATAGGCGCGTGTTTCGGACCAGAAGATATGGCTCAGCAGATAGGTGTTGAGATACATCAGGATGAACATCACCACCGTGGATGTGGCGATCATCCCGAAAAAGCGTATGTATGTCATTGGAAACCTCCAGTCTCGAAAAATTGATGTCCTATAGAAGGAACAACATTGCTGCGCTGGAATGTTCCGTAGTTTTCGGGAAAGTTCGGCTTTTGCAGACGTCAGAGCTATCCGGACGCCTTGCTGATACTGCCCGCCTTTTGTTCCATCGCCAGATCGGCCAAGATGGGGCAATCGGGGCGGTGATCACCCGCGCATGCATCCACAAGATGCGACAGCGTCGCGCGCATTTCGGTTAGTTCAGCGATCTTGCTGTCAATCCGATCAAGATGCTCTTCGGCAATCTGCTTCACCTCGGCACTGGCTCGGTCAGTATCGGCATAAAGCTTCAGCAGGCTCCGGCAATCCTCGATGGTGAATCCAAGGGCCCGTGCCCGGGCGAGAAAGGCCAGCTTGTGCACGTCGCTTTGCCGAAAGCTGCGATAGCCATTTGAACTGCGCAGCGGTTCGACAAGACCGATGTCTTCGTAGTAGCGGATCGTTTTGGCGGGAAGGCCGGAAAGGTCGGCCACATCTCCGATGTTCATAATCGTTTCCTCCTTGAGTTCATTCAGCTGGAATCGGGGATGCCGAGGCTTCGGAGACGGGGCGCGCCGTTTCGTCCATCGCCGGGCGCACGCGGCGCAGCCGCAGCGCATTCGTCAGCACGAAGACAGAGCTGAGCGCCATCGCACCTGCTGCCAGAACGGGTGAGAGCAGAAGTCCTGACACCGGATAAAGCGCGCCCGCCGCAACCGGGATCAGGGCGACGTTGTATCCAAATGCCCAGAAAAGGTTCTGGCGGATGTTGCGCATGGTGCTCCGCGACACCTCGAGGGCGTTCACGACGCCGCGCAGATCGCCGGACATCAGCACCACATCTGCGGATTCGATGGCCACGTCTGTACCGGTGCCGATCGCGATACCCACGTCCGAATGGGCAAGCGCGGGTGCGTCGTTGATCCCGTCGCCAACGAACGCGATGCGCTGGCCGGTGCCCCGCAGATCGTCCAGCGCCGCCACCTTGCCGTCGGGCAGAACGCCCGCGATCACATGGTCGATGCCGATTTCGCGGGCGATAGCCTCTGCCGTTTCGCGCTTGTCACCGGTGATCATGGCGACCTTCAGTCCCTGTGCGTGCAATGCGCGGATTGCAGCGGCGCTGGACGGCTTCACCGGATCGGACACCGCGATGACGGCGGCGACACGACCGTCGATCGCCGCGAAAAGTGCGGTGCGGCCCTGTTCGGCCAGCCGGCGCTCCTCGTCGGCCAGATCGCCGATTGTCAGCCCCTCGCGGATCATCAGGCGGTCGGCCCCGACAAGCACCTCGCGGCCCGCCACTTTTGCTCGCACGCCGTGGCCGGTGATGGATTCAAAATCCTTGGCGTCATGCCGCGCGACGCCCTCGACCTTTGCCGCGCGCACGATTGCCTCGGCGATCGGGTGTTCCGATTGCGCCTCAACAGCGGCGACAAGCGCCAGCACCTCGGTTCGGTCAAAGCTGTCTGCAAGCACGAGATCGGTCAGTTCCGGGCGGCCCTGGGTAACCGTTCCGGTCTTGTCCAGCGCCACCACATCCACGCTGGATAGCTGTTGCAACGCGTCGCCCTTGCGGAAGAGCACGCCCATCTCGGCGGCACGTCCCGTGCCGACCATGATCGACGTCGGCGTGGCGAGCCCCATCGCGCAGGGGCAGGCGATGATCAGCACAGATACACCGGCCACCAAAGCAAAGGACAGCGCGGGCGAAGGACCGACCAACAGCCAGACAATCACCGTCAAAAGCGCCAATGCCATGACAGCGGGCACGAACCAGAGCGTGATCCGGTCCACCAGCCCCTGGATCGGTAGCTTGGCGCCCTGCGCCTCTTCGACCATCCGGATGATCTGGGCCAGCGTCGTGTCGGCGCCCACACGCGTCGCGCGGAAGTGGAAGGCACCGCTGCCGTTGACGGTGCCGCCGGTGACGGGATCGCCCACGGATTTGGCCACCGGCACCGGTTCGCCGGTGATCATGCTCTCGTCCACACGGGCACTGCCCTCGGTCAGCTCACCATCCACTGCAATCCGCTCGCCGGGGCGCACGATCAGAATATCGCCCGCGACGATGCGGTCAATGGCCACATCCTGCGGCTCCCCGTCAACCAGCACACGGGCTGTCTTGGCCTGAAGGCCCAGCAGCTTCTGGATCGCAGCCCCGGTCCGGCCCTTCGCGCGGGCCTCCAGCCAGCGGCCCAGAAGGATCAACACCACGATGACCGCCGCCGCCTCGAAATAGACCGCGCGCGATCCCGCAGGCAGCAGCGTCGGTGCGAAAAGCGCCACGAGCGAATAGATGTAGGCCGCCGAAGTGCCAACCGCGACAAGGCTGTTCATGTCCGGCGCGCCTTTCAACAGTGCCGGGAAACCGCGTGTGTAAAAAGTACGTCCTGGCCAGAGCAGGACTGCCGTGGTCAAAACGAACTGGATCATCCAGCTGGTCCAGTGGCCGATGGTGTCACCGATCAGACCGTGCATGCCGGGGATCAGATGTGCGCCCATCTCAAGTAGAAACACCGGCAGGGCGAGGGTCGCTGCCACGACAGTCCGTCGTGCCAGAACCCGCGCCTCTTCGTTCTTGCGGGCTCCTGCGTCTTCCGATGAACTATCTTCGGCCTGAGTGGCGGGGTAACCTGCGTCGCTGGCCGCCTTGATGAGGTCGACAACCGCGACTGCGCCCTCCAGATAGGTAACCGTTGCGGTTTCCGATGCGAGGTTGACGTTAACGTCCAGCACGCCCGGCAGCACGGCCAGTGCTTTGTCCACCCGACCGACGCACGAGGCACAGGACATGGATGCGATGTTCAGACGTACGCTCCCGGTACGGGCTGGATAGCCGATCTCCTGAAGGGTCGTGGCGATTTCGGCGATGCGCTCCGGTGCGTTGACCTGCGCCTGGGCGGTCTCGTTGGCGAGATTGACGCGGACATCGCTGACCCCCGGCAGAGCCGTGAGGCCACGTTCCACGCGCCCGACGCAGGAAGCGCAGGACATGTTTTGCAGGGAAAGCCGAAGGGTGCGTGGATCCGACATGAGAATCTCCTTGTTTTGATCCTCCTACAAATAGGGGCTCCAGTTACTGGAAGGTCAACAGGCATGTAGAATAAAATTCTGGCAATTGACCTTCCCCCGCAGGAACGCCCTATGTCACTATCGTCAAAGGAGATTGCGATGTTCAGATTCAGCGTACCGAACATGAGTTGCGGCCATTGTACCGCTTCCATCCATCAGGCCATCATGGCGGCCGACCCAGATGCAACGGTTTCGTGCGATCTGACTGCACGTATCGTCAACGTCGACAGCACTCTGGATGAAACTGCATTGGCCGCAGCGATCAGCGATGCGGGCTACAGGTCTGAGAAGCTGGCAGAGGTTCAGTAGCCAAGATGCGTCAGCAACGCTCCGCTGAACGGAGATAGCGGCTCTCTCTATGTCGCTGATATGCAACATTCTCTGACAGCAGCGGCCAAAACTCGCCGGTTTCAAAAAAAAGCGACAAACCTTCCTGCGCAGGACGGATTGACTGTACTGCATGGGTATCCGATGTTCGCGGCATGAGCTTTCGAGTTTTCATATCAAGCTGGTCAAGGGCGTTTACGTGCATTGCGTTTGCGCTGGCATTGGTATTGTCACCACCTTCTGCCGCTCACGCGGCATCCGGCATGCATGACGGACATCAAGCCAAGTCTATTGTTGTCGTTGGTTCCGCCATGACTCATGACACCGGAAGCGATGCGCATCACGAGCATGAGAAGCTTAGGGTCGCAAGCGACATCGACATCGCAGCGTCCGACAAAGATGGCAAAGAGCAACAATCCCAAGAGTGTTGCAACGGTATCTGTATTTCTGTCGTCTTCCTCGAAGACACCAAGATCAAAGCAGAGCCGGTTGGTACAAGTGAATATGTCATTCTGGACGGTCAAACGTATTCGGTAGAAACAGCAGGGTTCCTGCGGCCCCCTCGATTCCTGATCTGAACTGACGCCCAAATCGGGTGTGAGCCTTGCGCAGAGTCTGCGTGAGACAACGTTCATCAATCAGGTTACGTTCATGAAAATTCATCTACTTATGGGGGCTTCGGCCCTCGGGCTTGGCGCATGCGCCTACGAGCCCACCCCGTTGCCGTCCGTCGCGACCCAACAGGCCGTCGCCAACACGGCAGTTTCATCGCCGATCAGCTATCAGGACCCCTTGGCGGGCTACACCTATCGCGGCCCTACAGGTCCCCGCGACTGGCGTTCCGTCAATCAAGAACAGACGGAGGGCAACTGATGCGGGTATCGAAGTTTCCGCTGGTTTTCGGCTTTCCGCTAATCTTGGGTGCCTGTGCTACAGCTGTGCCAGGCATCTACACGGAACCAAAAGCTGGCTTCGCCAATATTTCCAGCCAGGTCACACCAGCCATTGGCAAACGGACAGCTTTCGCCGAAACCCAGGCCGAAAACGAGGCCTTGAAGAAGCAGGTGCACGCAATGGTGCACCGCAAGACCATTTCGGCGGACACCGCCGTTCAGGTCGCGCTTCTGAACAACAAGGGGTTGCAGGCGTCATATGCGAACGTTGGCCTATCTGCCGCAGAGGCCTGGCAGCAGTCGACGCCGGAAAACCCGATCGTGTCGATCGGTGTCTTGGGCATCGGTGCGCCGGAACTGGGGGCTTATAGGGCAATCGAAGGCCTGATCCGCTCCAACGTTCTTGATGCCACCACCCGTAAGCAGCGAACGGCCATTGCAGACGCAAACTTCCGGCAGGCTCAACTGAGCGCCGTGAACGACACGCTCGCACTGGCCAATCAGACGCGGAAGGCATGGGTCGATGCCGTAGCTGCCTTCGAGGCAGTGAGCTATCTGCGCCGCGCGAAAGCGACCTCTGACGCCGGATCAGAATTGGCGATGAGGCTTGGCGAGACCGGCGCGCTTAACAAAGCCGGGCAGGCCCGTGAACAGGCCTTCAACGCCGAACTCGCCGGGCAACTTGCCCAGGCACGCTTGAATGCTACCCGGTCCAAGGAGCAGCTGACCAGGCTTATGGGGCTGTGGGGCACCGAGGTCGACTATTATGTGCCCGATGCCCTACCTGCGCTGCCGCGTTCCGTCGGCCGTGTGACTGACATCGAAGCGAAAGCATTGCGAAATCGGGTTGATCTGCGCGTTGCCAAACTTGGCCTGGAAGCACAGGCCAAGGCGTTTGGTCTGACTGATCAGACTCGCATTATCAGCGATCTCGAATTTATTGCCGGGTTCGAAGCGGAGCGGGAAAATGAGGACGGAGAAACGGAGACCGTGACCACCCCTCAGGTGGAGGTGGAGTTCGCAATCCCGATTTACGACACCGGTAAGGCCCGGATGCGCAAGGCGGAATTGTCGTACCTGCAAGCAGCCAATATGCTGGCAGAGAGAGCCGTCAACGTCCGGTCCGAAGCGCGTGGTGCTGAAGCCTCCTATCACGCCGCGTATAAGATCGCCCGCCACTATCGCGACGTTCTGGTGCCGCTACGCACGACCGTCGAAGAAGAGGGGCTGCTGTCTTATAACGGCATGATCACCAACACTTTCGAGCTGCTGACAGACGTGCGCGAGAAACTTGGCGCATCACTGGAAGCGGCAAACGCAAAACGCGAATTCTACATGGCGCAGGCTGACCTGACTGCTGCGATCTATGGCGGCGGAGACGGCGGCGGTGCTGGTGGAGAAGACGCAACACTTGCCGCCGGTGGCGGCGCAGGACACTGAAAGGAACTGACATGTTGAACAGACGTCAATTACTCGGAGCCGGTGCGGCAGGTGCAACGCTGGTCTCTTCGAAAGCCTGGGGTCAAACCTTGAACATGGGATTGCCCGAAGCCGCGCAAATGGACAGTGCGGCAACGGCGATCACGGCGCGTCCCAATTCCGGGCCGGACTACACACCTGTGGTCACATTGAACGGATGGACCCTGCCACACCGGATGAACAACGGCGTGAAGGAATTTCACCTCGTGGCCGAACCGGTAGAACGCGAGCTTGCCGACGGCATGATCGCGCATTTGTGGGGCTACAACGGACAATCCACCGGTCCGACAATTGAAGCTGTCGAAGGCGACCGGGTGCGCATCTACGTCACCAATAAGCTGCCGGAAGGCACAACGGTACACTGGCACGGGCTGATTCTTCCGTCGGGCATGGATGGGGTCTCCGGGTTGAGCCATCCCAGCATCCCACCAGGCAAAACCTTCGTCTATGAATTCGACTTGGTGAAGTCCGGAACGTTCATGTACCACCCCCACGGCGATGAAATGACCCAGATGGCGATGGGGATGATGGGCATGTTCGTGGTCCACCCCAAGGATCCCACATTCATGCCGGTAGATCGTGATTTCCTGATCATGCTGAACGCTTTCGACATCGATCCGGGGACCTATGTACCCCGCATCATGACGATGACGGATTTCAACCTTTGGACCTGGAACAGCCGGATCTTCCCCGACATCGATCCGCTGGTCGTGAACAAGGGCGACCGGGTGCGAGTGCGGGTTGGGAATCTTACGATGACGAACCACCCGATCCATATGCACGGCTATGACTTCAAGGTCACCTGCACGGATGGCGGCTGGGTGCCGCCTGAAGCACAGTGGCCGGAGGTGAGCATCGACATTCCCGTAGGTGCGATGCGCGCCTACGAATTCACAGCTGATCATCTGGGTGATTGGGCGATCCATTGCCACAAATCTCACCATACGATGAACGCTATGGGCCATGACGTGCCGACGTTCATCGGGGTGAACAAGAAGCCGCTGACCCAGAAGATACGTCAATTCCAGCCGGAATACATGCCGATGGGCATGTCCGGCATGGGGGACATGGCAAAAATGGAAATGCCGCTGCCTGACAATACCATCCCGATGATGACGGGTTGGGGCCCGTACGGACCCATCGAGATGGGCGGCATGTTTTCGGTCGTGAAGGTGCGAGACGGCATCGACGCGGACGATTACTCCGATCCCGGCTGGTACGAAAATCCTCCGGGCGAGATGGCCTACGAATGGACCGGCGAATTACCCGAATTTGCCTCCAACAACAGCCCCAAGACCATTCTCACACCGAAACCAACCTCGAAGGGCTGAGCGGCCCTTCGTCATCTCCAACCAAACCAACCTACAGGACAATAAAATGAGAAATCTTCTTTTGACGACAAGCTTTGCGATCGCGTTATCAGCACCGGCCTTTGCTGCAGGTACACACGACGGTGGGCATGGGGAGAACAAGCCGGCTGCAATGATGGTCGGCATGCCGGGTGACGCCGCCAAGGTGGATCGTACAATCGACGTCACTTTGCTCGAAAACGATGAGGGCCAGATGCTGATCGAGAGTGAGCCGATGGATATCAAGGAGGGCGAAACCATCCGCTTCAACATCACCAACAAGGGTGAGCTGGAGCATGAATTCGTCCTCGACACGGTAGAGCGTAATGCCGAGCACAAGATCGAAATGGCCAAGATGGACATGGAACATGACGATCCGAACCGTATCCGTCTCGATGCGGGCGCCTCGGGCGAGGTTGTCTGGACTTTCGCAAATTCTGGCACATTCGAAGCAGCGTGCCTGATCCCGGGCCACTACGAATCGGGCATGCACCGTGAGGTCGCAGTCGGTGACCAGATGGCTCAGGCTGACGTGGAATACACGAGCGGCACCATCAAGAAAATCGACGCAAAGGCCGGCAAGGTCACAATCATCCACGGCCCTCTCGTCAACCTGGATATGCCGGCAATGACCATGGTGTTCCGCGCCGACGAGGCGATGGTGGCCAAGATGGCGGAAGGTCAGGACATCGAGTTCGTTGCCGACCGGGTCAAGGGTAAACTGACCGTCACGCAGATGAAGTAACTACTAACAATGGGGCCGGGGGTAAACACTCCGGCCCCATCGCCTTGATCGCTTAGCCCAAGCAAGCAAGAAGATCCCATAAAATCAAGCGCTACGGAGGTAGCCGAGCATGAAGAATTTCCTGAGAACCTGCACCATCGCCCTTGCGCTCGTCCTTCCGGCTTTTTCAGTGGGCGCTTCCAGTGGCAAGGGCCAGCAGCCTCACGCGCGTGCATTCGAAGTGCCTGGCCATGATCCGATCGGGAGGCCCGGTGATGGCTCCTCAATCGACAGGACGATTGAAATATCCATACGGGAGACAGAAAGCGGCTACATGCTTTTCGAGCCGGACGCACTCCACATCGAGAGCGGTTCAGTTGTCCGCTTTTTGATCAGCAATTTGGGCGGGCTGGAACACGAGTTTTTTCTCGGCTCCTTTGACGAGGTTGCAGAACACCAGCAGTGGATGCGCGAACATCCCGATATGCAACATGACAACGCCAATTCAGTTTCGATCCCTAGTGGGCAAAATGCAGAGTTGATCTGGGAGTTCTCCGATATGACCAACCTGGAGTTCGTATGCTTGATCCCCGGCCACCGGGAAGCGGGCATGTGGGGCGTCATCATCGTGCACGATCACCTTGCGCCGAAATCCAAAGGTTAGACATTTTCAATGTCACTCTTGGACAGGTATCACCTGCTTGTACACGACGTAGCTGCCGCCTTTGGGTACGACTACAACGATGTCACGCCAGACTGGGTGCACCCGTTCATTCATCTCATACTGGTCTTGGCGCCTGCGCTGCTGATCACCGTTGGCTCATATCTTGCTATTCGCGGCATTCTGAAGCTTTGGAAGTACCGCAGCACGCCTGCGATCCACCCAGAGCCCATACGAGGGCTCGAAGGAAGTCTTTTCAGCACCGTCTTGCGCTATTCAAGAAGGCAGCAGGCGTTGATGATCGTGGTTAGCCTCATCGCGATGCCTATTCTCTATCTGACCCTGGAACTGCCAAAACAGATCGTGAACAACGCTCTGGATCCCGACCGTTTCCCGATCGTCGTTCTGGGACGAGACCTCGATCAGGTCGTTTTCCTCATACTTCTTTGCGGTCTCTATCTTCTGACGATCATCCTGAATGGGTTAAACAAATATGGCCTAAACGTCTTCAAAGGGTATGTCGCGGAGCGTTTTCTGCGGCGCTTCCGCCTGCTGGTCTATCGGCAATGGCGCAGCGATCCAGACTCCGGAAACCAAAGCGAGATCGTCCCTATTCTCGCACAGGAAGTCGAGCCCATCGGTGGCTTCGCGGCGGACGTCCTTACGCTGCCAATCCTGCAAGGTGGTACGCTTTTGACGATCCTGTTTTTCATGTTCGTTCAGGACCCTGTCTTGGGTGCCGCAGCACTGACCGTACTGCCAATTCAGCTTGTGCTGCTGCCCAAGCTGCAACGTCGGGTCAACGCGCTTTCGCGCACCAGGATCAAGGAAGTCCGACAGCTTGGCAGGCAGCTCAGCGATCAATTGCGCCAACGGCAGGTCAATTCGGCCGGGCTGCTGCCAGCGAGTGCAAGTTTTAGAGAGCTTGAGCACGTGCGCAGGAAGATTTTCCGTCTGAAGTTCTTCATCAAGGCCCTCAACAATTTTCTGACCGCGCTAACACCGTTCTTGTTCTATTCTCTAGGCGGATACTTCGTCATCGAGGGGCGGATTACACTCGGCGCGCTTGTGGCCGTCCTGGCAGCGCACAAGGACTTTTCGGCACCGCTGAAAGAGCTCTTCAATTACTATCAGACGCTGGAAGACACGCGGATCCGGTACCAGGAAATCACGAGCTTTTTCATTCAATCGATTAATCGATCGACGAACGTTGAGGCAGACAACATCAGACTGGCGAGGGTCGGAAAATTCGAGCAATCCACACGGAGTTACCCGGATTTGTCTTTGGAAGGGCGGGGAGCGATCGCAACATCATGAAGGAGGCTGATAGAATGAAATGGGCAGCGATATTTTTTGCTCTGGTCGCTGCTGCTGCGGCGGGATGGTACATAATGCAAACGAACATCTCCCGAACTGGCTCCCAGACGGGCGAGAGCATACCGCTTCCCGCAGGAGCCCTTGCAACTGTCAAGCTGCCAGCCAGTTTCACAGAGCAGGAGCAGATCGGCGGGAGAGCTTATGATGCGGTCTGTGCCGCCTGCCATGGCCCGAACGGGCAAGGCCGGGATGGCGTTGCTCCACCGCTTGTTCACAAGATTTACGAACCGAGCCATCACAGAGACATGGCGTTTGTCCTCGCTGCGCAAAATGGAGTGCGGGCGCATCATTGGAAATTTGGAAACATGCCAGCGGTTGAAGGCGTGACGCGATCAGATATCCTTGCTATCGTGACTTACATTCGAGCATTGCAGCGTGCCAATGGGATCAATTAAGCCATTTCGACAGATAAGAGGGTGGAGTTTGGTTCGCGGTCAACGACTACTAGGTTCGCCGCGACATGGCCACAGCTGGCGGAAGAACGTTTTCATGAGTAAATGTCTTTCTGCATCCATATTGAGTATTGGTGCATTTTTCAATTTTTTCACCGCAACATATGCTGAGGAAACCGACCTCTTCAGATTGACCGACCGCACAGCCCCGGTCGGCATCGGTGCCCGTGAGCCATCACTAGCAACCTTGCCGGATGGCCGGGTCGTAGTGAGTTGGACAGAAGAAAACGGAGCCGAAGCGGAAGTTCGCATGGCTATCCTTGATGGCAGCGAGTGGTCGGACGCTCGCACAATTCATAAATCGTCAAAGATTTACATCAACTGGGCCGATTTTCCATCTGTAGCGGTGCTGGCTGATGGTGGCCTGGCGGCACAATGGCTTAAACTGAATGGGGAGGGTGATTACCAATATGACGTCAATATCGCTTTTTCCAAAGATGAAGGCAGAAGCTGGACGGACCCACTTGTTCCCCATGATGACAGATCACAACGCGAGCACGGTTTTGTTTCGTTGGTTCCCGATCAGTTTGGCGGGTTGACGGCGATGTGGCTGGATGGCCGGGAGTACGACAGTCAAACAGAAGGCGAAAGCTTCGAGAATGCGATGCAGCTGCGCGCACGACAGATCAACTCTGACGGAACGATGAAGCCAGAAAGCCTGTTGGACGCGCGCGCTTGTACTTGTTGTCAGACGTCCGCAGCGCGGACCGCGTCGGGCGATATCGTGGCGGTCTATCGTGATCGAACCGCCGATGAAATCCGCGACATTTCGATTGTTCGATCTACCGAAGGGGACTGGACGCAACCCATCACTGTTCACGACGACGGATGGGAAATTGCCGGCTGCCCCGTAAATGGCCCAGCCGTTGATACGATGGACGACAAGGTGTCCGTTATCTGGTTCACTGCAGCTGAGAATAAACCAGAGGTTTATATCGCGTTTTCGGACGATGGCGGTGCGCAGTTTGACGAACCGCTCCGCATTGACCTCGACACAGCCGCGGGACGGGTGGACGTCCTGCAAATGCCGGATGGAAGCGCATTGGCGCTCTGGATTGAATATGTGGGAGGCGGTGAAGCGATCGTCATGTGCCACATATCGCGAAGTACCGGATGCGCAGCGCCTCAGGCGCTCCATATCAATCGGGGCGGCGGATCGATCGGTTTTCCCCGAATGGCGCGCGGAGACGCCGGTGCGTTTGTGGCCTGGACGCAGCCGACCGGCGGCGCGGATGGGGGCACTACAATCCGCATGGTCGAAGTCGCGGTAATTCCATAGGTTTCGAGCATACATCTCAATATCCTATTGCTTGCTTGACGCCGTTGCCCTTATTCTGCGGCCTGCCCGAGGGCCAAATCAGGCACTGTAACGGCTTGCTTCAGGCTCCACCCTTTGATGATGGCATAAACCGCCGGAATGACGATCAGGGTCAGCAAGGTTGACGACACCATTCCCCCGATCATGGGCACTGCGATGCGCTGCATGATCTCGGACCCGGTGCCATGCGCCCAAAGGATCGGCATCAGGCCGGCCATGATTGCGACAACTGTCATCATCTTGGGGCGCACGCGGTCTACTGCACCCACCATGATCGCGGCGTAGAGCTCGTCGCGGGTCAGGTCCCTGTCGCCCGCGCGGGCACGCGCTTCATTCAACGCCTGATCGAGATAGATCAACATGATCACTCCGGTTTCAGCCGCCACCCCGGCCAGCGCGATAAACCCGACGGCCACCGCAACCGACATGTTGAAGCCCATGAACCACATGAGCCAAATGCCACCGACCAGAGCGAAAGGCAGCGACAGCATCACGATCAAGGTTTCCGTCAGGCGGCGGAAGTTTAGGTAAAGCAGCAGAAAGATCAGCGCCAGCGTCAGCGGCACAACAGTGGCCAGCCGCTGTTTCGCGCGTTCAAGGTATTCGAACTGACCGCTCCAGCCCAAAGAATAGCCGGGTGGCAGAGTGACGGAGGCCGCGACCGCCGCCTGAGCTTCGGCCACATAGCCGCCCAGATCGCGTCCGACGATATCGACAAAGATATATACGGCAAGCTGTCCGTTCTCGGTGCGGATCGACGTAGCTCCGCGGGTGCGTTCAATGGTGGCCACGTCCCCCAGCGGAATGGTGCCACCGCCCGGCAGTGCAACCTGAACCTCGCGCCCAATCGCCTCCGGATCAGACCGCAGTGTCGCCGGATAGCGCACTGCGACGTCGTAGCGCTCGCGCCCCTCGACGGTCTGCGTGATGGCCTTGGCCCCCAACGCCATGCCGACTACCTCCTGCACATCCTGCACCGACAGACCGTAGCGGCCAAGCGCTGTACGGTCCGGGGTGATGTCGAGGTAATAGCCGCCGATCACCCGTTCGGCATAGGCGCTGGTCGTTCCGGGCACCGTTCGTACCACGGCTTCGACCTCACGGGCGACCTTTTCCATCTCGGTCAGGCTGGTGCCGAAGACCTTGATCCCCACAGGCGTGCGGATGCCGGTGGACAGCATGTCGATGCGCGCGCGGATCGGCATGGTCCAGGCGTTCGACACACCGGGAAATTGCAGTGCTGCGTCCATTTCCTGCCGCAGGCTTTCGATGGTGACACCGGGTCGCCATTCGTTTTCCGGGCGGAGTTGGATGATGGTCTCGAACATCTCGGTCGGCGCGGGATCAGTGGCGGTCAGGGCGCGGCCCGCCTTGCCGAAGACGGTCAGGACCTCGGGAAAGGTCTTGATGATGCGGTCTTGCGTCTGCATCAACTCGGCGGCCTTGGTGACCGACAGACCGGGCAAAGTGGTCGGCATATACATCAGCGTGCCCTCGTTCAGGACGGGCATGAACTCCGACCCCAACTGCCGCGCGGGCCAGATCGTAACGATCAAGGCGAACAGCGCCACGATGATGGTGAGGCTTTTGGCCTTCAGCACCGCGCGGATGATCGGGCGGTAGACGGCGATCAGCGCGCGGTTCACCGGATTCCTGTGTTCAGGGATGATCCGGCCGCGCACGAACACCACCATCAGCGCAGGCACCAGCGTCACCGACAGGAAAGCAGCCGCCGCCATCGAAAACGTCTTGGTAGAGGCCAGCGGGCCGAACATGCGTCCCTCCTGTCCTTCCAGTGCAAAGATCGGCAGGAACGATACGGTGATGATCAGCAGGCTGAAGAACAGTGCCGGGCCGACCTCGCTTGCGGCTTCGATCAGCACCTCGATGCGGGGCTTGTCGGGGGCAGCACGTTCCAAATGCTTGTGCGCGTTCTCGATCATCACGATGGCGGCGTCGATCATCGCGCCGATGGCGATGGCAATGCCGCCGAGACTCATGATATTGGCCCCGATCCCGAGGAATTTCATCGCGGTGAACGCCATCAGCAGCCCCACCGGGAGCATGATGATGGCCACAAGAGCAGAGCGAACGTGCAGCAGAAAAATGATCGTGACCCCGGCCACAACGAGACTTTCTTCGAGAAGCGTTGTTTTCAGCGTCTCGATTGCCGACAGGATCAGGTTGGAGCGGTCATAGACTGGCACGATGTCGACGCCGTCCGGCAGACTTTGAGCAACCACGTCCAGTTCCGCTTTGGCGTTTTCGATCACATCCAGTGCATTGGCACCCACCCGTTGCAGCACGATGCCACTGGCGACCTCGCCCTCACCGTTCAACTCGGCGATGCCGCGGCGTTCATTGGGGACGATTTCGACCCGCGCGACATCTTTAAGGTTGATCGGCACCCCGCCGATACTGCGCAGGGTGATGTTGCCGATATCCTCGGTTCCCGCCAGATAGCCCCGCCCGCGCACCATGAATTCGAACTCGGACAGCTCCACCGTGCGCCCGCCGGTGTCCATGTTGCTTTCGGAGATGGCTTTGCCGATGTCAGACAGCGTGATCCCCTGCGCCCGCATCCGCACCGGATCCACCGTGACCGAGTATTGCTTGACGAAGCCGCCGACGCTGGCCACTTCGGACACGCCCTCGGCGCGGCTTGCACCAAAGCGGACGACCCAATCCTGCAACGACCGCAATTCCGCCAGCGACAGATTTTCCCCGGTGATCGCGTATTGGTAAACCCATCCTACCCCAGTCGCATCGGGACCGAGCGTGGGCGTCACGCCGTCCGGCAGGCGGGCTGCTGCGGCGTTCAGGTATTCAAGCACCCTGCTGCGCGCCCAGTAGGGGTCCACCCCATCTTCGAAGATAATGTAGACAAAGGAGATGCCGAAGAACGAAAACCCGCGCACGACGCGGGATCGCGGCACCGTAAGCATCGCCGAAGTCAGCGGATAGGTGACCTGATCCTCGACGACCTGCGGAGCCTGGCCCGGATAATCGGTCAGCACGATCACCTGCACGTCTGACAAATCGGGAATAGCGTCGATCGGCAAGTTGCGCAGTGACCAGACCCCTGCGGCGATGATCAGGGCCGTGGCGAAGAACACGAGAACAAGGTTGCGGGCGGACCATTCAATGACACGCGAGATCATTCGCCTGCCTCCGGGGCAGTCAGCGCAGCCAAGGCTGCGTTCAGGTTGCTTTCCGCGTCGATCAAAAAGGTAGAGGTGGTGACAATGCGGTCGCCCTCCACAATGCCTTCAAGGATTTCCACCATCCCGGCTGCCTGCCGCCCCAGCACCACATCCTGCGGGGCGAATTTCCCCTCCCCCAGATCTCTGATCACCACCTGACGGTCGCCGGTGTCGATCACCGCCGTTTCCGGCACCTGCACCACAGGCGCACCGTCGCCCGTCGCCAAAGCGACATCAGCGAACATGTTGACAAGCAAGCGACCCTCAGGGTTGGACAGGTCGACGCGGACGCGTGCCGTCCGGGTCTGCATATCGACCTCAGGGTAGATCTTGTCGATAACGCCGCTGAAGGTCTCGCCCGGGAGGCCTGGGAAGGTGATCGTCGCAGCATTTCCATCCGAAAGACCCGCGAGCGCAGATTCCGGCACGTCCGCCATGACCCAGACAACCGATGTATCGGCAATACGAAACAGCGTTTCTCCAGCCTCGGACATCATGCCTTCGACGGCCATCCGTTCCAGAACCACGCCCGACCGCGGTGCCATCAGGGTGATTTGCACCGGGGTACGCCTGTCCGCCGCGATTTTGTCGATCACGGACACCGGAACACCCAAGTTTGCCAGCCTTTGGCGGCTGCCTTCGACACGCCCTTCACCACTTCGCAGGTCTGACACATACTGCGCAGCCGCCGAGACGATATCCGGAGAATAGAGCATCGCCAGCGGTTCGCCCGCTTCAACGATTGATCCGGTCGTTACATCCTCGACTTCTTCGATGAACGCATCCGCACGCAGCGAAATAACGCTGACCCGACGGTCGTCCAGCGCGACAATTCCAGGCGCACGCACCGCCGTTGCCATGGGTTCAAACACGGCAATCGACGTACGCACGCCGGTGCGTTGCAGCTTGCCGGGCGATACGGTCACTGATTCGGCATCGCTTACCTCGTCGGCATAGACGGGCAGGTAGTCCATCCTCATGGAATCCAGCTTTGGCACCGGCGACGTATCAGGCAGGCCCATCGGGTGGCGGTAGTAGAGTAGGGTTCGTTCGCCACTCTCTGCCTCTAGGGGCGTGATCGCCTCTGGATCAAACGATACGTCTTCGCTCGCCAGGACCGGTAAAAAGGACTTTCCATCGGCAGTCTCGGTCGGCGTAGCGGACCATTCGGCGAGACCGTCAGGGTGTCGGTAGTAGATGACCGGGCCTGTCAGCGTTCGGGTTGCGGCTGGCATTGCTTCAGCTTGCCGTCCCATCAGCGCGGTGAATTGCGTCTGCGCCACATTTGCCAGCATAGCAGGCGTCCAACCCTTGACGCCTGCCGCGAGGCCCGCCCATCCAGCCGCGCCGCCAACCACGCCGATAAGCACTAATTTGCCAAAGACGCTCATGGCAGCACCTCGAGCACGATTTGCGCCTGAACAGTTTCAGGTTCGCCCTGCACCTTGGCCGCAACGGAAAACCGCCAGTTTCCGTCCATCGTCAGATCGGCGGAAAAGCGATAGAGACCCGGCTCTTCGCCGGGCAGCGCCACGACTGTCGAAGTCATCGTCTCCATGCTGTCCGGCTCCATATCCAGCCTTGTAGCAAAGATGACGGCGCCTTCGACGGGCGCATTGGTCCGGGTATCAATCAGACGAAGCTCCAGAACCGCGCCGTCTCCGAAGGGACAAGTCGTTTCGACGAGAACGAGGTTGTAATCAGATGCAGCCGCCTGTGCCATCGGCACGGAGAGCTGGGTCGCGACCACGAGGGTCGCAAGAAAGGTGGGGATATAGCGGAGCATGATACGCCTATTTTGACGGGCTACGGGAACGCCAGCCATCGTATCGACCCTGAGTCTATACGTTACATCGGCGCGTGGATTTTGGTGCGAAAGACACCTGACCCGTCATGCCTTGGGCGGTCTTTGAAGCCCAATGTCCGCATGTTGTCGGTGCGCTGCCGCCTCGGCCCGTGAGAACTCTGCGCTTCCTGGGCCCGGCAAGCTCGCTAGAGTTGCTCGTTCCAGCCCCAGCACAATCGGGGCTACCCGACATTGCATCGTCGAAATGCAAGCAGCATCGCATTCCGGCATGTCCGGGCAGTCATCTGGACAGCAATCGCTTTGCATGGTCATCGAAGGCCCTGAATCCACGCTTGAAATAGACGCATGACTGATTTGCGCCAGAACAACGCCAATCAAAAGAGTAAGCAGAAAATGGCGCGTTTTGAGTATCATCGGTCAGCTATGTTGGATTTCTGACAGACCAGCAATACACGTTTTGCTGAAATGGATAATTGACCGACTTCACGTTCAAAACGCGGACCCGCTAAAGCTTCAATCGCCTCAACCTGAGAGCGTTTGCGATGACCGAGACTGAAGAAAGGCTCATCGCGGCTGCGGCGATCATTGGTGACATCAATAGGCCGAAGACCGGATAGAGGACCCCTGCCGCGATTGGAACACCGAGCGTGTTATAGGCAAACGCCCAGAACAGGTTCTGGCGAATGTTGCGGATCGTCGCCACCGCCAGTGTCCGCGCCTTGACGATGCCGTTCAGATCCCCGCGCAACAGCGTGATGCCCGCACTTTCAACCGCCACGTCCGCGCCCGTGCCCATGGCAAGGCCGACGTCCGCTGCGGCCAGGGCTGGCGCGTCGTTGACACCATCACCCGCCATCGCGACCTTTCTGCCTTCGGCGTGCAGCTCGTCCACCAGCGCCTTCTTATCTTCCGGCAGAACGCCGGCCCGAACCTCGTCGATTCCAAGCCGCTGCGCCACGGCCCTGGCGGTGCGTTCGTTGTCACCTGTCGCCATGATGATCCGCAGACCTGCCTCGTGCAGCACCTTGATGGCTTCGGCAGTCGACTCCTTGATCGGGTCGGCCACTGCGACGATGCCGGACAGCTTACCTTCAATGGCTACGAACATGGCGGTCTTACCCTCGGCCCGTAGAACATCTGCCGCTTCCTCCGCCGCAGATGTGTCGAGAGACATGTCGCGCATCATTGCGGTATTTCCAAGCGCGACAGCCCGCCCCAAGACAGTTCCGCGCACGCCTTTTCCGGTCACCGCCTCGAAGTTTTCGGCATTGCCGACCTTGATGCCCTTCTCCTTCGCACCCTCCACGATGGCCTCCGCCAACGGGTGCTCCGAGCCTTTTTCCAGGGCGGCAGCTAGGGTTAGAATGGTTTCCTCGCTTTCGTCGCCCAGAGCGGCCACATCGGTCAGCTTCGGCTTCCCCTCGGTCAGGGTACCCGTCTTGTCCACGATCAGCGTATCGACCTTGGCCATGCGTTCCAGAGCTTCGGCGTCCTTGATCAGCACACCCGCCTGTGCACCGCGCCCCGCGGCCGTCGTGATCGAAATCGGGGTCGCCAGACCCAGAGCACAGGGGCAGGCGATGATCAGCACCGACACCGCCGAGGCAATGGCAAAGACCAGAGCAGGTTCGGGTCCGAAGCTCAGCCACGCGACGAATGCCAGCAGCGCGATCAGGACAACGGTCGGCACGAAGTAGGATGAGACCTTGTCGGCAAGACCCTGAATCGGCGCGCGGGACCTACGCGCGTTCGAAACCATCTCGACGATCTGGCTCAGCATCGTGTCGGCACCCACGCGCGCGGCCTCGATGACAAGGGATCCGTTCTTGTTGATCGTGCCGCCGGTGACGGTATCGCCGGGACCTTTTTCGACCGGCAGGGGTTCGCCGGTGATCATGCTCTCGTCGATGGACGACGTACCGTCCATGACCGTGGCGTCAACGGGGATCGCGTCGCCTGGGCGGACCCGCAGACGATCCCCCTCAACGATGTTTTCCAGCGGCGCGTCATACTCTGTGCCGTCGGGCAGGATACGTCGCGCGGTTTTCGGGGCCAGATCGAGTAGTGCCCGAATGGCATCGCCGGTCCGTTCCCGCGCCCTCAGCTCCAGAACCTGCCCGACAAAAATCAGGGTGATGATGACAACGGCGGCCTCAAAGTAGGTGCCGACCCCCGCGCCCATCCGGTAGACCTCCGGAAACACGCCCGGAAGGAACGTAGCCACCAGCGAATAGATGTAGGCCGCACCGACACCGATGGCGATCAGTGTCCACATGTTGGGCGAGCGGTTCATGATCGACGCCCATCCCCGCTCGAAGAAGGGTTTCGCCGCCCATAGGACGATTGGTGTCGCCAACGCGAACTCGACATAGGTCGCCAGTTGATGCCCGATCCAGTCTCGGACGGGCAGACCGACCAACTCCCCCATGGTTAGGATGACCAGGGGAACGGCCGCGGCGGCACTGATCCACATGCGGCGGGTGAAGTCGGTCAGTTCCTGACTGGGTTCATCCGACGGTAACATCGGTTCCAGCGCCATGCCACAGATCGGGCAAGATCCGGGTTCATCACGTACGATATCAGGGTGCATCGGGCATGTATACTGCGCGCCTGCTTGTGACGTCATGCGACGATCCGATGCCTTGCCAGAGGCGTAGTAAACTGGATCAGCCTTGAACTTGGTATGGCACTTGTCGGAGCAGAAATAGAAAATTTCACCGTCATAATCTGCACGGCGTGCGTCCGGAGAAATTGTGACGAACATGCCGCACACCGGATCCACGGCATGATCCGACGACCGCTCTGACGCATCCTTGCCTACTATCTGATCCATTTCCCAGCCTTTCAAAAACTACACTGGGACCGCAAATAGTGCTTCCCGTAGATGGAAGGTCAAGTCCAATCGCCTCGCTGTCGCGCCCGAACAGTTCAGAGGAGGTACAGTGCTGATTGTGATGGCCTTAATCACAGAACATCCCAAGAAACTTCTTGAACCTCTAGCAACTGAAGCTCCTATCTTTGGCTCAACGCTTATTCTCAGAGGTTTCCCATGTCCCACGACGGTCCAGACACGCATCCGCACGGTCATCAGGATGATCGCAAAGACACAAAGGCTTGCTGTGGCCAGACGGCCGAAGACACCGCGCAGGTGGCAGCACCTCCACCATCCTCCGGACGCAGTTTTCGCGTTAACGGGCTGGATTGTGCGGAAGAGGTCGCGATCCTGAACAAGGTCGTCGGGCCGGAAGTCGGCGGCAGCGAGCATCTGGCCTTCGATGTGATCAACGGGCGCATGACCATCCTCAAAAGCGCCAAACCGCTCAGCGACGATAAGATCATCAAGATCGTCAGCTCGACCGGTATGAGCGCGAAGATGTGGGATGCCGAAAGCGCCGAAGCGGATCAGGCGGCGCATTTCGCACGTCAACGCCTCTTCACCGGACTCAGCGGCGGCTTCTGGGCCGCGGGGTTCCTTTACCACATCGTCGAGACGGGGGCGGGCGGCGCGCTGCGGCTCTTCTCCGGTCATGGCGAGACGTCTATGCCTCTGGTCGAGATGGGGCTGTTCATGCTGGCGGTGGTGTTCGGAGCCTGGCTGGTCGCCCCCAGAGCATGGTCCGCCGCGCGTAGATTGTCGCCTGACATGAACCTCCTGATGATCGTTGCCGTAGCCGGTGCGATCGGGCTGGGCGAGTTTTTCGAGGCGGCGACGGTCGCATTCTTCTTTGCTCTGTCCCTCGCTCTCGAATCCTGGAGCGTGGGGCGTGCGCGCAACGCGGTCTCGGCCCTGTTGGACCTGGCACCACCCACGGCGCGCGTCATTCGCGCCGACGGATCGGAGACCGATGTTCCTGCGGCTCAGGTTGCGATCGGTGACCGCTTCGTAGTGCGCGGCGGAGACCGCATCCCGCTCGACGGAGAGGTGACCGAGGGTCGCGGCGATGTCGATCAGGCTCCGATTACAGGGGAAAGCGCACTGGTCGCCAAGGAAACTGGCGACGAAGTCTATGCAGGGACGATCAACGGTGATGGCACGCTGACGGTCAGGGCCACCAAGGCCGCAGGCGATACCGTGCTATCGAAAATCATCCGCATGGTAGGCGATGCGCATTCGCGCCGGGCCGAGGTGGAGCAATGGGTCACGAAATTCGCCCGCATCTACACGCCCATCGTGATGGCGCTGGCGATTCTAATCGCTGTCGTTCCGCCGCTGCTGTTCGCGGGGGCATGGAATTACTGGTTCTACAATGCGCTGGTTCTTCTGGTAATCGCTTGCCCCTGTGCGCTCGTGATTTCTACGCCGGTCTCCATCGTCGCTTCGCTCGCGGCCTCGGCACGCAATGGCGTGCTGATCAAGGGCGGTGCCTATGTGGAGGCTCCGTCACGCCTGACAGCTCTGGCAATGGACAAGACCGGGACGATCACCATGGGAGAACCGGAGGTCGCGGGCCTGCATCCTTTAGGCGGCACGGTCGAACGCGACCTTCTGAGCGCCGCTGTCGCGTTGGAAGCCCGCTCTTCGCATCCTCTGGCGCGGGCCATCCTGGCGCGCGGCGAACGCGACGGGTTGAAGCAGTCGGCGGCTACCGACACCAAAACGGTGCCGGGCCGCGGTGTCGAGGGAACCTGGGAGGGTCAGCCCGTCTGGCTCGGCTCGGATCGATTTGCGACCGAGAAGGGGCTTGGCGAAGCGATCCCCCGCGACCTGCTGGAACGGATCGAAGGGGCTGGCAGCACACTCGTTGCCGTAGGCTCCGCGGACCGCCTGCTGGGCCTGATCGAACTGCGCGACCGCATCCGCCCGGATGCGAAGGTGGTCGTGGCACGCCTGCATGCCCAGGGCGTAAAAAAGATCATCATGCTGACCGGCGACAATGAACGCACGGCGCGCGCCGTGGCGGCGGAAGTCGGCATTGACGCGGTGCGCGCGGAACTGCTGCCCGAAGACAAAGTGACGGCAATCGAGGAACTCGTTGCCAACTATGATGTCGTGGCAATGATTGGCGACGGTGTGAACGATGCACCTGCCATGGCGCGGGCGCATTTCGCCATCGCCATGGGTGCGGTCGGATCGGATGCCGCCATTGAGACCGCCGATATCGCGCTGATGACGGACGACATCGCCAAGGTGCCATGGCTGATCGGGCATTCGCGCCGCACCATGAACGTCATCCATCAGAACATCGCAATTGCGCTTGCGACGAAGGCGCTGTTCGTCGGGCTGACAGCGTTCGGCATGGCAACAATGTGGGGTGCCATTGCTGCGGATGTCGGCGTTTCGCTACTGGTAGTCGCCAACGCGCTCAGGCTGCTCCGGGCCAAAAAGGACCGGCCGGACGGGTCCGGGGGAGAGCAAGTGGGAGAGAAGATGGCGCAGGGAGCCCTGGCGCACGGCCATTGATTGATCAAGCATACCGATACCGATATGAGTGGACAGGTAAAAAGATCGAGCGGACGACATGATGAAAACGACACGACGAACGGCACTCTTGGGCGGACTTGCACTTGGCCTTTCAGGGTGCGCCAGCAAATTCCGAACCTACGATGGGCCCGAGGTCACCCGGTTGCAGATGTTCAAAGGTGACCGGAACCTGTTCCTGTTCAACAATACCTCGGTCCTGAAAGCCTACAGGATAGACCTCGGTTTCGCGCCCGAGGGGCCCAAGCAGTTCGAGGGTGACGGGAAAACGCCCGAAGGGGTTTATACCGTCGACCGACGCAATCCCGACAGTCTGTTCCATCTCTCCATCGGAATCTCTTATCCGAACGAGGCCGATATCGCCTTCGCCGCTGCACAGGGACGTGAGCCGGGCGGCGACATTTTCATCCATGGCGGGCCACGACCCGGTATCGACGCGATCAAACCAGACTGGACGGCGGGTTGCATCGCGGTGTCGGACCGCGAGATTGAGGATATCTACGCGATGGTGCGGGACGGGACGCCAATCGACATATTCGCATAGCATCGTACCGGCCTTGGCTGGCGGTTCATAGAACCCGTGCGAGAAAGATCGAGGCGAACAACGCCAGGAGCCCGAATGCGATCGCGGAACTCGTCGCGTATTGTGCA
The DNA here is from genome assembly GCF_022788695.1 of Pseudosulfitobacter sp. DSM 107133. Taxonomy (NCBI): domain Bacteria; kingdom Pseudomonadati; phylum Pseudomonadota; class Alphaproteobacteria; order Rhodobacterales; family Roseobacteraceae; genus Pseudosulfitobacter; species Pseudosulfitobacter sp. DSM 107133. Next base: position 90,177 of record NZ_CP085160.1, on the reverse strand, counting down.
ATGTCCAGCCTGTTGCCGCCCCGCTTTTTGGCGAGATATCCGCCCCATGCGGCTCCCGCCACTGCTCCGAAGATTACGATCATGGTGCGCTTTCCTTTCTGACGGTCATTCCAATGGCTCCCGCGATGCACGCTGCCAAAACGAGCAGGAACATCATCTGCCCGTATTTCGCAAATGGCGTGTCCGGGAGCGCAACTGGCAAGCGGGCGTCCAGCACGCCGGTCTCATCCAGCCCGAGGCGGGCGACGATCCGGCCGTACCCATCGATAACTGCTGAAATGCCCGTATTGGCCGCGCGAACCATCGGCAGCCCCTCTTCGACCGCGCGCATCCTGGCAGAGGCCAGATGTTGCCGGGGACCGAAAGACGCACCGAACCAAGCGTCATTGGTGGCGTTGAAGATCCAGTCCGGGCGCGAAGCGGCGTCTACGACGCGTCCCGGAAAAATGGCCTCGTAGCAGATCGAAAGGCCGACCGGAGATAAACCGGGTAGCTCAACGGTCTGGGGGCCGGGACCGGGCGTGAAGTCCCCAAGCCGTGCGGTCAGTCGCTGGATCGGAAGAAAACCCCGCAAGGGAACATATGCCCCGAACGGCACGAGATGATGCTTGGCGTATCTCGTGACGATCCGTCCGGTCTGATCGACCGCGAGGATCGAATTTCGATAGCGTGTGCCCGTCCCGCCCGGCTCTCGCGTCTGGGCGCCGGTCAGTAGAACGCTGCCTTCAGGCAGACGGTCAGCAATCTGATCCAACATTCCAGGATTCTCATCAAGATAGCCGGGAAATGCGCTTTCGGGCCAGAGAAGGACGTCGAACCTGCCAGACTGCGCGGACAGATCCAGATAGCGGGATATGTTCCGATCGCGGAACGCGGGGTTCCATTTCTCCGTCTGAGGAATGTTTCCCTGAACGATCCTGACGGTTGTGTCTGTTGGCGGTGTGGTGGCCATAAGGCGAACCGTGCCGAGGGTTCCGGCACCCGCCACCACCGAAATGAAAACAAATGTGGCGAACGCATTTTGCCGACGATTCCGCATGAGGAGCGTTACGGGCAGGACCGACAGCAGAACTGTGACGAGGCCAAGTCCGTAGCTGCCAACCCATGCGGCCATTTGGCGTGGAATATCGTAGTCGGCCCATGCATAGGCGATCAGGTTCCAGGGAAAGCCTGTCAGCATGGTGCCGCGCAGCCATTCCGAAACCGACCAGCAGACCGCGAAGATCAATGCGCCGGAGACACCTTTCGTCCTGCTCCATGCGAACGCTGCCATTGCCGCCGCCGGAAACAGCGCAAGGCCGGCGGCCAGTCCAGCCACCGCAGGAACGGCCATCCAGCCGAACCGCTCCGCGTCGACAAAAAAGCTCTCCGCGATCCAGGACAATCCGAACAGGAAGAAGCCAACGCCGAACGCCCATCCGGCAAGTCCGGCCCGCATGCGGCTCTCTCCGACCGTAAGGAGATACAGCGCGCCAAACGCGACGGGCAAAAGCACCGGCATCGAGAATGGTGGCAGAGCGAGAACCGCCAAAGCGCCGAGGCCGAATGCACAGAATGTGAGGATGATACCTGACATTCCGGAAATGCGCAGAACAGTGATGCCGATTGAAATCACCGAGATCTATCTTGAGGTTTCGGACGCATCGACCTTCTCGCGCCCCGCGAAGATCAGCAAAATCCCGACGCCGCAGACCACGAAGACATCCGCGAGGTTGAACGCTGGCCAATGCGCCGTTCCGAGATAGAAATCCAGAAAATCGGTCACCCCTTCAAAGCGAAGACGATCGACGATATTCCCAAGAGCGCCGCCGATCACCATGCCGTAGGCAACCGCCTCGGCTGCCTGCGTTGCCCGGATCAGTGAAACGACGAGGAACAGAACGACGGCGGTGGCGACCAATGCAAGGACCCACCACGGCACATTTTGAAAAAACCCAAAGGTCACGCCGTAGTTGCGGTGGAAGATCAGGTTGAAGCCGGGGAATACAGCGACGCCGGTGGCAAGCGCTTCTGCGTTCGCAAGCACGAACGCCTTCGATGCCTGATCGGCGGCGAGCGCCGCGACAGCTGCACAAATGCCAATGGAACGAATTGACATGAATCACCCCAACCAGACATCGAGGAACAGCATGACGACGAGGCCGATCGCGAGCCCAGTCGTCGCCTGCTTCTGGTGGCCGCTGCGATGGGTTTCCGGGATGATCTCGTGGCTGATGACGTAGAGCATCGCGCCCGCCGCAAAAGCCAGACCCCAAGGCAAGAGAGGCTGCGCCACGACGATCACTGCAGCACCAAGGAAGCCCGTGACGGGTTCAACCAGACCGGTCCGTGCTGCGATGCCGAACGCACGGCCCGCCGAGTATCGCTCGCCCAGTAGGGCGACTGCAACGGCCAGCCCTTCAGGCGCATTCTGCAATCCGATCCCGAGAGCGACGGGAAATCCGCCTGTAAAACCGTCGGCACCGAACGCAACGCCGACGGCCAAACCCTCCGGCGCATTGTGGATCGTGATGGCGATGATGAAGAGCCAGACACGGCGCAGCGAGACCGCCTCTGGGCCTTCGCGCCCGCTGCTGAAATGCTCATGCGGGATCATTTCGTTCATCATGGCGACCGCGCCCATGCCCATCAGGATCGCAGCACAGACGATCAGCGCCGGTATCGCGCCATCCCCGTATCGGCCCTCCGCTGCGTCGAGTGCCGGTATAATGAGAGAAAAGAAAGACGCGGCAAGCATGACCCCGGCGGCAAAGCCGAGCGAAATATCGCGCCATTTGCGTGACGGGGTCTTGCCGAGAAGCACGGGCGTCGCCCCGACGGCGGTCATGAGACCGGCGGCCAGGCTGCCTAGAAAGCCCAGTGCGACTGGTGAGAGTGTTGTGATTTGCTCCACTTTAACTCGCCGGATAGGACGAAAAGATCTCAGTGGAGCCGTCGGATTTCACCAGAAAGACATCGTAGGCTTCGGCATCGTCGCCGAAATCCATGCCGGGCGAGCCGATGGGCATGCCGGGCACGGCCAGGCCTATGGCATCGGGACGTTCTTCAAGCAGTCGAGTAATATCGGCTGGCGGAACGTGACCCTCGATGGTGTAGCCTTCGACGGTCGCCGTGTGACAGGAGAACATATCGACGGGAATACCGCGATCCATTTTCAGACGGATCAACGCCCCGCCCATATTCTCACCTTCAGGAGCGAACCCGGCATCGGACAGCTTTTCCATCCAGGCAAGGCAACAACCGCAGCCGCGCGTCTTTCCGACGTGGATAGCGGTCTGGGCGGTTACTGCCGTCGCGGCAGCAATCATGAGGGTCGCAGCGGCCAAGGTTTGAAACCTGTTTTTCATCGGAATTCCTTTCAAATCAGTCATGTGTCTTCGCGAAGAAAGGTCGCGAACCGTGTGCGCGTCTCTTCAAGGATTTCAGTGGCATCCGCAGTGTCGAAATTTTCCGCAGAGGCGAGCAATTTCTCCCCGAGCGGATCGATAGGTCGGCCGTCCACGCGCACTTCGTAGTGAAGGTTCGGAGCTGTCGCCGTGCCTGTCTCACCGACCTGGCCAATCGTTTCGCCCGTGACCACGCGGTTTCCGACGGCCAGACCCTCCGGCACAGAGCTGAGGTGCGCATAGCGGGTCATGGTATCGGACCCGTGCGTGATCTCGACCACCCGGCCATACCCGCTCCGCCATCCGATGAAGGAGACCCGTCCGGGCGCGGTGGCCGCCACAGGCGTCCCCGCAGCGGCAGCGTAGTCGACGCCTGTATGCATCCGCATATTGCCGTAGATCGGATGCTTGCGCTGCCCGAAGACCGACGACAGTCGTGCGCCTTCCACCGGCGGCGCAACCGTCCGCAGGATTTCACCATTCAAATAGACCGTTGCCCGCCCGCTGTCTTCGGCTGACCAGAGGATTTCGAAGCGGTCGTCGGCCAGATCGAGGGCCGCATAGGAGATTGACGGTTGACCGACCTCTGAACCATCGCGAAGGACGGTCTGACCCCAAAGGATATTCAGGGTCTCTCCGCCTTGAAGATCCCTGCGAAAGTCGACCGTTTCCCCGAGGATTTGTGCGAGATCGACGGCAAAACGGGCCGGGACGCCTGCTCGATCCAGCGAAGCGTAGATCGACCCGTTCACCAGCAACTGGCTCGCACGCTCGACTGTCAACGCGCTCGGCGTTACCGTCCGGCTCGCAATGGTGTCGTCCAGGGTGACTTCGATCCGCACACCGTCATCGACAGCCAACGTCACAACGAATGGCGTGCCGTCCGGGCGAAAGTCGACGCTGAGACGATGGCCCGGTCGAAGGCGGCGCAGGTCGTATTCAACCGTCAGTGCCAGTGCGACTTCGGTCCGTGTTTGCGCATCCATGTCCGCGAGAGAGAGAAGCACGTCCAATGTGTCACCCGCCTCGACCGTCGCCTCCCAAGGCGGCGTGGCGAGGGCCTGAACAAGCGCCATCAGATTATCTGGCTCGGCCCGTTCGAGTACGGGAAACTCAGGCGGCTGAAAAGCGGCCGGAAGCATATTCGGCATCGTCTCGCCAGATGCGTTGACGCCTGGTCCATCGAGAGGTTCGGGTGGACTGTCCAAGGCTACCGGAGCCTCGGAAAAGATGTACTCGGGCGGTGCCTCTAGGATCAAAGCCCGGCTCGCTATCGTGCTGACCGCTGCTGCGGCCATTGTCGTTCCCAGAACGATATGTCTCAGTTTCAAGATTCTGCCCTCTCGGTTCTGTTCTGCATCGCGCGCCTTATCTTCGGCACGGCGAATTCGCGTGGTTCGTGATAGTCGATGGTGGTGACGAAGCGACCTGTCGCATCGAACAAGAAAACACCCGCCGTGTGGTTCATCGTATATTCGCCGTTTTCCCCCTCAACCTTCTCATAGGTGGCACGGAAACCATCGGCGATGGCCGCGATCTGGTCTGGCAAGCCCGTCCATCCTTGTATCTGCGGATGGAAATACGAGACATACTCGGCCATGGTCTCGACCGTGTCGCGGTCCGGATCTACGGTGATGAAAACGGTATTCAGGTCTTCGGCGTCCGGCCCAATCTCGTCGAGCCATCCGGAAATGTCCGAGAGGGTCGTCGGGCAAACGTCGGGGCAATAGGTGAATCCGAAGAAGACCAGACTCGGCTCGCCGATGAGGGTTTCCGGGCCGACATCCCGACCATCCTGATCCGTCAGGCTGAATTCCATAGCAGTCAGCGGTAGAGACCGCTTGCCCGGCGCGGAGTCAGCGCCAGGCCCATCTACCTGCCACCAGCCGACAAACAGGGCGGCAAAGACCGCCGCCGCTCCGATCGCTGCGATTTTGGCCACCCTCATAATCAGCCGGATCAGCCTTCGGGGCCGCGTGCGCCGATGCCAAGGACCGGGACGGTGATTTCAAGCTCTGTTCCATCGGAAAAGAGCAGGGTCAGCGGAAAGGTCTCCCCCTCGACGAGCGGAGATTGCAGTTGCATCAGCATGGCGTGATATCCGCCGGGTTCAAGGGCGAACATACCCCCGGGCGGGATCACGATATTGTCCGCCGGAGCCATGCTGCTGACGCCGTCAGAATTGGTTCTGGTTTCGTGGACCGAAGCCATGCCGGAGATCTCCGCGCGAAGACCGATAAGGGAGATCTGATCGCTGCCCTCGTTCCGAACGGTCAGATAGGCCCCGCCGGGCCGCGACATTCCAAGGCTCGCGCGCGCCCAGGGGCTCTCGACCACAATCGATGCGTTCTCTGACAACTGCTGCGCTGAGGATGCCATTGGCAAGCCCATCAGAAGAGCGACAGACAGGCTCTGGATTGCCTTTGCGAAGGTTTTGAACACGTTGGGTCTCCTGTTCGTTCTAGTTTGTTGCCGCAGCCTCGACTTCGGCTTGGACGAGCGACAAGAGCTGCTCCGCACCGAACTCTGGCAAAGGCTTACCGTTGACGAAGAACGTCGGTGTGCCTTGGATACCGACAGCTTCGATGTCTGCCCGGTCTTGATTGAGGACGCCGACGATGCTGGGTGACATGATCTGATTTGCGGCGGCGTCTGTGTCCAAGCCCGCCGCTCCGGCGATCTCCATGATGCGCTCAGCTGCCGGAGCGCCGTGAGAGGCCCAGGCGGGCTGATTTTCAAGCAGCGCTTCCAGCACGGGAACAAAAACGTCCTGCAACCGAGCCGCTTCCAGCACCTTGATTGCCAGCTCGGACCCATCGCCGTGGAACGGCGTGTAGCGCATGACGACGCGCACATCGTCGGGGTATTGCGCCAGTATCTGCTTCACGATGGGATGGAAGGCGCGGCAGGCCTCGCAGGCTGGGTCGAAGAACTCCACGATGGTCACTGGCGCATCCTCGCGCCCGAGTATGGGAGAATAGGACCGAACAAGACGATCCTGTTGTTCCAGCGGAGCGGCTGTCGCCACCGGGGTCGGATCGGGGCGCGATACGAACCAGGCACCAGCCACGAAAACGGCCAGTACCAGAGTGAGTATCGCGAGCAGAAGTGTCTTTCGGTTCATATTGATATCCGTCGAAGTTGAATGAGAAGGACAAGGATCGCCCCGAACGTCAGCAGGGAGAGCAGAGGGATTGGCAGGCCAAGGATCAGCATCGCGTCATCGGTGCAGGATGGCCCGGACGCCGTGCAGGGGACGATCGGCGCCGGCACGATCCCTGCGTAAAGCAGGGAATGGTAAAGGGCGACGGCACCACCCAGAAACGCGAGCGGCGCGGCATAGCGCCAGATCGAGAGGTCGGCGCGCCAAGCCGCCACCCCGAGGATGACCGCGAGCGGGAACATGAAGGCACGCTGGAACCAGCACAGATTGCAGGGGGTCTGCCCCAGAACCTCTCCGATGAAGAGCACGGCAAGCGACGCGGACAAGGCGACGAACCATGCCGCGAAGAGGAAAGCTACCGGGCTCGCGGCGCGTGGCGTTGCGTCTGGGCCAGCTGTCACGCGCCGACCCTTTCGCGAAGATCAGTAACGATCAGTCCGGGTTCCTCGTCGTATTCGTAGATGCGGACAAATTCGCCTTCCGGATCGAAGAGAAGGAAGGACGACGTATGCCCCATCGTATAGCCGTCGGGCGCCGAGGCTTCCTCGATCTTCTGGTAGTAGATCTTGAAGGTCTCGGCAGTGCGTTCGATTTGGTCCGGCGGTCCGCTCAACCCAAGGATTCCCTGACCAAACTGGGGAACGTAGTTGGCCAGAGCGCTTGGCGTATCCCTTTCAGGGTCGACCGTGATAAACAGGGGCTGGACGGCGGAACCTTGGGTGCCGAGCTCGTCCATGACCTGCGCGATGGTTGCGAGCCCCATGGGACACACGTCGGGGCAGTTCGCAAATCCGAAAAAGACGAGCATCCAGCGCCCTCGGAAATCCTCGTCGGTCTGCACCATACCGGTATGGTCCGTCAGCTCAAAATCCGCAGTGAAACTCTCGGCCTCAGGATCAACACGCGCGGCGACCGGTCCCTGATTGCGTTCAGTCATCCAAAGCGTGGCTGACACCGCCGCAGCGACAACCACTGCCGACCAGAGAACTATCCGGACCTTCTTCATTGCTTGCGCTACCCACCTGTTCAGTTTGTCTGTGCGCGGGATACAAGCTACAGCAGATAGAGGTTCAAGCGAAAAGTTACTTTTTGTTGTCCGAAGTCACACCAAAGTGAAACCTTTGTCTTTTCAATGGAGTTGGCTCTTCAGTAAGCTACAGTCTTTGTAGATTGAAGGATCGCACATGCTGGCAATTGGAACACTCTCGCGGAGAACCGGAACCAAGGTTCAGACGATCCGCTACTACGAAGAAATCGGTTTGATGAACGAGGCCGGAAGGACCGCAGGCGGCCAGCGCCGGTACTTTGAAAAGGACCTCGACCGGCTGGCTTTCATCCGGCACTCACGCCAGCTCGGATTTTCGCTCGACTCCATCCGGGAGCTGCTGGACCTCTCGGACAACCCGTCCCAATCCTGCGCGGAGGCGGATTCGATCGCGCGTCGGCAACTCCACCAAGTCGAACAGCGGATCAAGCGTCTGCAAGCGCTTAAGAAGGAATTGAAACGCATGGTCGCCGAGTGCGACGGTGACAGCGTTGCGGAGTGCAAGGTTCTGGAGGTCCTTCGAGACCATGCGGAATGTCTGACCGAGCACGACGAGATTGGGGCTTGAACGCCGCAATTGCCTATCCGCTGGCTGCTGTCGCAGAGATCAGCGGGTGTTTCGCTATCTGGGCATGGTGGCGTCTTGGGGCATCAGCGCTCTGGCTCGTACCTGGCATATTCGCGCTCGCGCTTTTCGGCTGGTTGCTCGCGCAGGTCGAAACCAGCGCAGCGGGCCGCGCTTTCGCAGCCTACGGCGGCATCTACATCGGGGCCTCCATGCTCTGGATGTGGTTCGTGGAGGGCCAGCGACCTGACAGATGGGACTTCATAGGAACGTCTATCTGTTTGATCGGTGCCGCGATTATTCTTTCGGTGCCGAGAGAGACGTAGATAAATTCTCTTGGATCTACAGTCGCTAGAGGTTCTATATATCTTTTTGATAGCGGCATCCGAAGAGGGCGTTTCTGCCCCCTTTCTTAGAAATCGGAAGGTTTGCCAGTTCGATGGTCGAAAGCGAATTCAGCGGGAAGAATGAAAAAGAGCGCCAGACGCTCTGGATTGTTCTCGGTCTCAATCTCGCAATCGCTGCGGGGTTCTTCGCCACGGGAGCCATCGGCGATTCCAGCGCCCTGATCGCCAATGGTCTCGACAACACATCCGACAGCCTCGTCTATGGCATCAGCCTTCTTGCCTTGTCCCGGTCGTCGAAGTGGAAGCGGGGTGCCGCAAACATATCCGGCGGATTGCTTCTGATCTTTGCGGTAGGCATTCTGATTGACGCTTGGCGGCGCTATGTCGGCGGTTCCGAACCGCTCGGAACTTTGATGATCGCAATGTCGCTGGTCGCTGCGGTCGTCAACATCGCCTGCATCTGGCTGCTCGGGCGACTGAAGGAACCGGACGTGAACATCCGGGCCGCCAACACCTTCAGCCTCAACGATTTCGCCTCGAACGGCGGCATCCTGATAGCGGGCGGTCTCGTTTGGTGGTTGGGCAGCAACTGGCCCGACCTCGTTGTCGGGATCGCGGTGGCTGGCATCGCGGCGTGGGGCGGCATAGGCATCCTGCGTGACGCGCATGACGAGCATGACGAGCATGACGAGCATGACGAGCATGACGAGCATGACGAGCATGACGAGCATGACGAGCATCACAAGGCAGTTCACAATCACCAACCAGAAAAGTCTCTCGCGTCGCGACAAGATAAAGGTTGAAGCTACAGTGACTGTAGAAAATATCATCTCTGTATAGTTGATTCTAGGAAACGCTCATGACCCTTGTTGACCCGCTGCTTTCGTCCACGCCACTCTTGGATTTCAGGCATCCTTCACTTGCCGCTCTGATCGCCGACCGGGGGTGGGGAACCATGCCGTTGCATGATCGAATTGGTGCAATCTACGACTTCGTGCGAAACGAGATCGACTTTGGCTATAACCGCGCCGACGACGTTCCTGCCTCCGAAGTACTCGAAGACAGATATGGACAATGCAACACGAAGGGAACGCTGCTGATGGCGCTTCTACGCGCTGTCGGCGTAAGATGCCGCTTGCACGGGTTCACAATCCACAAAGCGTTGCAACGGGGCGTCGTGCCTGAACTGATCTATCCGATCGCACCCGCAGAAATCCTCCACTCATGGATCGAGGTCGAGACCGAGGCAGGATGGATCGATCTTGAGGGCTTCATTCTGGACACATCCTTCCTGTTGGCCTTGCAGCGGTCGTTTCCCGAGACTCAGTCCCTATGCGGCTACGGTGCCGGGACCGACTGCTTGAGCGCACCGCCAGTCGGATGGACGGGGGAGAGTACATATATCCAGAAGACCGGCATCGCCCGCGATTTTGGAACATTCGATAATCCTGACATGTTTTATGAGCACCATCGTCAGGCGTTTGGCCCCCTGCGCCACTGGGTCTATCGGCACCTCATTCGCCATTGGATGAATGCCCGCGTCAGGGCGATCCGCGCTGGTCGTTTGCCCAGCGTTCCAGGGCTCAGTCGGCCAAACCACAGCCATGAGGAGGCTTCTCGTGCCGCATGATCATGCCCAAATGGAGCCTAAAGAAGGCGACCGGCGGGTTGCCATTGCCATCTGGGCAAACGGCCTCTTGACGGTCGCTCAGATTGTCGGCGGGATACTATCCGGCAGCCTCGCGCTGATCGCGGATGCCATCCACAACTTCTCCGACATGGCGTCGCTCGTCATCGCATTCGGCGCGCGCAAGATCGCGCGCCGCCCGGCCGATGCGAAAATGACCTTCGGATATGGCAGGGTCGAGATCGTAGCCGCCCTGATCAATTATACCTCGCTGATCATCATCGGCCTTTATCTGGTCTACGAAGGCGCGATGCGGTTTGTTGATCCGCCAGAAGTCGCGGGTTGGACCGTGGTCATCCTGGGCAGTGTGGCGCTGTTTATCGATACCCTCACCGCGTGGCTGACCTATTCGATGCAGAAAGGCAGCGTGAACATCCGGGCGCTGTTCCTCCACAACCTCAGCGACGCACTGGCGTCCGTGGCCGTGATCGTCGGTGGTGTCCTCATCCTTCTCTACGATATCCGCTGGGTCGATCCTGCGATCACCATCGGGATTGCTGCCTACATCCTCTGGCTCGCCTTCAGCGAGATCGGTGGCCCGATCCGCACGCTGATGCTGGGAAGCCCACCCGATATCGACACGGACAAGGTTATCGCGGCCGTGGAGGACGTGGACGGTGTCGAGGAAGTTCATCACGCGCATTTCTGGCAGATGCAGGAGCATCGCGCGGCGCTCGACACCCATGTCGTGATCGCCACGAACCGGTGGGAGGATGTCGAAAGCATCAAGGAAGTGATCAAGACCCGCCTTTCGGAGGAGTTCGGAATAGATCACTCTACGCTGGAGTTCGAGAAGGCCGACAACAAGCATGACGACGCTGCCCGCTACGGGCATGGATGAAAGGAGACTCTCATGTGGAAGGAAGTGAACATAGACGGCGACGGTGTCCTGGGGATCGAATGCGACGGCAAGCTGTCGAAGCAGGATTTCGAGTCGATGCACACCTGGCTCGATCGCGAATTGGAAGCGGCAGAGGACAAACGGGCGCTGGTCATCTTTATGGACGCGTTTGAGGGCTATGAAAGCGCCGCAGCGATATGGACGGACATGAAAGTGGACGCCCGACATGCGACAGATTTTTCGCGGGTCGCCATGATCGCTGATCAGAAATGGATCGAATGGGGGACCAAGGTAGCGGATCTCGTGATAGGTTCAGATTTCAAATGGTTCGACATAGATGAACGGGATGCGGCTATCACTTGGGCGCGCGAAAACTCTATGGGTAGCGCAACGTAGTTTGTAATGCCTGAGTTAAGGACTGTCATTTTCGCTGCCGGTTGCGTCGCCAATCTGCTGCTTGTTGTTGGGATACTCTGGTCCATCTCTCAACCGGAGCGACGTGTCTGGCCGCCGATTCACTCTACAGGAGGCCACAAGATTGTCGTCTGGGGACTTACGTGCGTCGGCTTCGGATCTGCCATCGTTTTGGCTCTGCTAGAATGGGGTGAGCTCGACTTCCCATGGATCATGCGTTGGGCTCTAGGGCTTTGTCTGATCGTTCTGGGCAATGCCGCTGTCTGGTCCGGTGTAATACAACTTGGAATAGCGGCGACGAGTGGCGATGAAGGCTTTCTGCGGACCCGGGGCCTTTACCGGTTCTCCCGCAATCCTCAATATGTGGCTGACATGGCGATCCTTATCGGGATTGGACTGCTCTCCACCTCAATCCTCGCGTGGTCAGTGACCTTTACAGGCATCGCGGCATTGATCCTTGCGACCTTCGTCGAAGAGCGATGGTTGATTGATCGCTACGGGGACCCATACCGAGGCTACCTCCGCACAACCCGCAGGTTTCTCTGACAGCATAAGGACATCTGAATTCACGGCTTTGTGAGTGGCAGCCTGTTGAAGCTCTAGTGGGTGGAGGTCCCAAAATAGTGCAAACAGATAAAATTTGAGGTTTTCATGATGAAACGAGCGAACGACATGTCAGTCACGCGCAGGGCTGCGCTCCTGGGAGCCGCCGCAAGCGGCTTGGTTCTCGGAACCGGCAGGGGAGTGGCACAGACAAACGAGGGTCTGGCGACACCGACGGTGCGAAGCAATATTTCCGGGTTTAGGGTTGCGTCCTGGCAAGATCATTTTGACAACCTGCGGAATGGCGCGATCCTCTGCGACATTGACTCCCGCGCGGTGCAGTTCTGGTCGGAAGACGAAAACGTCTACAAGCTTTACCCCTCCAGCGTCCCTCTTACGGAGGAGTTGACGCGGCGCGGTTACACCGAAATCGTTCGCAAGGTGGATGGCCCGAGCTGGCGACCCACGCCGTCGATGAAGGAGCGCAACCCCGAATGGCCGGATTTCGTTGGCCCTGGCCCCGACAATCCCCTTGGAACACACGCCCTTTATCTGTCATGGCAGTATTACCGCGTTCACGGCACCGGTGACACGCGCAAGATCGGTCGACAATCGTCGAACGGCTGCATCGGTCTCTACAACGAACATATCGAAGAGTTGTTTGGATTGGCCGAGGTCGGTACTCAGGTTAAGTTGTTCTAAAGGCGGAAATTTTAAATATGCGAATTCATCTTGGCTTACTTGTCCCAGCAGCGTTTTTGCTGGGAGCGTGTTCCGCTTCTATTCCTGGCGCGCCCGACACTGCACAAAACAGACCACTGCCGGAGGCAGTCGTCGCTATGGCCGCGACGGGTCAGGATCTTCAGTCCGCGCGCCTTTTGCCGGAAGACGGCTGCTACTGGTATCTGCACAACGGTCCCGTGGAAGCGACCCTGGTGCCGCTCCGAACCCCCCGCGGAAATCCGATTTGTACCGCACCAGCGGCCTAGCGGGGTTCAGTAATCCGAAGTGATCCCCGGCTAGGATAAACTCCCGTCACTTTCCCTGACCGATGGTGCTTTGGTACACGGCCTCAGCTTCCCGCAGTGACACTGTCCTCGGCCGAGTAGAGGAAAGCCGTCGAACTAATATCGACGTTGGGATAAAGAACGTTTATGTGCGCCATGACCATTCTGACGCAGCCGGAACTCGCACGACCGCCGATGCTTCTCGGCTGTGGCGTACCGTGAATGCGGAGATAAGTATCCCGGTCGCCGAGAAAGAGATAGAGAGCTCGCGACCCAAGCGCATTCTTAGGTCCGGGCTCCATACCATCGGCGATATCAGCGTAGAGTTCTGGGTCGCGGTCGATCATGTTCTGCGTCGGCTGCCAATGCGGCCATCTGACTTTGCGCTTGATCGTGTATGTACCTGGTTCGTACAGGGTGCCTCGCGCGATCGCCACGCCGTAACGCATCGCTGTACCGCCTTGCTCAATATGATATAAATAACGAGCGACAGCATCCACGTGTATGTCGCCGGGCACAAGCCCGTCTTTCGCCACAACTCGCTGGGGCAGAAAACGAGGGTGCAAGCCCCAAGGGTTCGATGTCTCAAGATCAAAGTTCGGTGGTGTCACCTGGGCGTCCCAAGCCGCCATTTGTGCGTCTGTCGGCCAAGTGTCCGCAAAAACTGTCGCAGCCATTGGAGCTGAAAAAAGGGTGGTAGTGGTTATTAAGAAATGTCGTCTAGTTAGCATTGCGCGTCTCCAACTGATTGCAAAAACCAGGGTTGAGCCTAGTTCGGCATGTTGTGAAATCTAGGACCTCTGGCAACTGGAGCTTCAAGAGGTAATTCTTCTTGATCTCGGTTCTGAGCATAAATCGACGCAAAGATACTGACATCTTTTTTTGCATTTCACGGGTTTTCAACTCCACGGGATAAGGATTGTCGGATGCTACCGAACGGAAATTCTGCCGGACTCAGCCAAAGGTTATATTTTACATATTAAAACCGTATGCGTTTACACATATCCAAGCCAGGCACATTCAAAGCTCGTTCATCGCGAAATCTCCCCCGCCAGCACAGCCCTGCCATGCACAGCCAAGATCGCAGAGAACCTCTGGCATCCGAACTGCCGGATCACGTCGATGACCCTGGCCTCGTAGCCAGCATGCCCGATCAAGCGACACAGGTCCGATGCGTGAAACTGACGGTTTGTACTTGGCGCAGCTTGGATCTGATCGAGCAATTCACGCTCTTTTGGATCAACCCCCCGCTTCGGCGCCGGAGTAGGTTCCGAGCGAGGCGGTGTTCCCGGTGCAGTGCGCCACCGACGCATGAAACCAAGCAAGAAACCTGCAGGAACCTTGCCATTGCCTCGCGCCCGGTTGAACGCGAGGAAGCGATCCCAGATGACTTGCGTGTCGACGTTCCAGCAGGGTAGGGCGGTCTTCGCTGCCTTGATCAAGTTTGCCCAACAGGTCTGAAAAACGTTCGAGTTCGCGGTGATTTCAATCAGACCTGAGAATATAGTTTTGTTATTATTATCTCTAGATAGTGATGTGTCACCTTCACCTGACACGAGATCATGGGCATCCTCCTCTGCATCAAAGGCCGAAAACCGGAAGAGCCAGGGGGCAAATTTGCCGTTTGATTTCTGGCGCACCAGCTCCAAGTCCGACGCTTCGAGTTCGCTCAGAAGGACCGTCAGATACTGGCGCGAGATGCCCATCTTGCTTGCCAAGACTGAGAGGGTGAAGGCGGCTGTACCGCGCGACAACCCGTTGTAGCCCTCCTTCCAGGCGATGCCGTCCAGGATGAGAGTGGCAAGCTTGTGAGCGGATACGGAAAGATCAGTTTGCATAATACGTCGTAGTATCAAGCCGGTTGTGGGTTCCATGGTCGGGGCCTCCTGAGAGAACCGACGCCATGTCGTGAGACAACAACATTCTTGCCAGCAAAACAACTTTGCTGGTTGCGGGTTTTTGGACAGTGCGCTAGAAAATTCTTGTTCACGGATTTTTCTAGCGCGGCGTCAGGCTTCACGGTCTGGCGTCGTTTCCTTTTTTGGGTTGATTGCACGGCTTCCGGTGCAGGGGGTTGCGAGGAGCGCTCAGGAAGCCTGGCGCTTGGTTGGTCAGTAGCGGACTTCTTCGGAGCCGTAGTTTCCGGCGTGATCACGCCAGTCCACGAAGACAGATCGGTAGAAGTAGCTTCTGCATCCGTTCGGGATGGTTAGCTGAGACGCGGTCGGCACCTGAGCCACGTTGGACCTTGTCCAGCGATAGTCACCTTGAAGGCCGTATGACCCCAAGCGCGTCGAGTCGCTTCGATTGCAGTCGCCATCGCGGTTTTCGTTTTGACGGTACTGGATATGATAGACGCGGATGTTCCGCACAAAGTCGAAAGCGTCGTCCGAGATGTCGATATCCGCTTGATCATCGGCCTGGACCAGAACCAGGGGATCGGATGCAGCTTCCGAATGGATCAAGGGCGGATTGCGGAACGTTATGTCATAGAGCCGCTCCATCGGTGACAGCGGCGCGTGCTCGTTGAATGACGCTCCTATTGGGCAACGCCATATCTGCAACGGCGGCTCGATCGGCCAGGGGGTGATCCGGCGAATGAAAACTGCCCGCGCGTGTGCGCAGGGCGCAGAGGCGGGCCATCCCCCGGCAAGGCACAAGAGGATCGCGCAGTCGACCTGATAGGCTTGGGCCGGGGCGGCCGAGCCCATAAGAGAGGATATGCTAATTGCTGCGGCGGCTGCCACGCTATGGACCATGTGCTTCATGATGCCGACTCCATCTGTAATGGTGTAGCGATACGAAACAACATTAATGATAGCAAGGAGATTTGATTGCCGCACCATCTAAAAGGACCGCGCGCATACGCGTTTTGGGTCTTCAGCATGTATGCTCACGGGCATGTCTCAACACGACGGCCTTTGGAAACTTCCGACGACTCTGGCTTACGATACCACCGGATAGAATAGTCGCCCCCAATCCTGCCTGGGGTTGTGCATCGTCAGACCCACGAAGACGGGCGTCAGGAACGCAAGAATCGCCGCGCCAACACGCACCTGGGCTCGGTTGACGCCGCCGTTCCAAGTCGAGCCGCCATGTAGCAACTGATTGCGGAGAACATTGACGGGAGCGCGAGGAATACTTTGTGCTTGAGGTGGATCACGCCCTTACATTCGAACCCAAGTTCATGCTGCTGCCGAACCCGTATGATGCAGCGCATCAAGATCGTTTCGTTATCCTCGATGAGGGCGCGCGGGTGACTTACCGGCCATAGTTCTGTCGTCGAAACGAGATGAAGAACGTCCATTCACGGTAGGATGCTTTCCGGAGAACGTTCGCGGTGGAAATAAGACTGAGGCAAACAAATTCACTGATCGCTTTTCCCCCACGTTAATCACTCAACCGCATTCAAGAACCTGCCATAATCCTCACTGACTTCACGAGCCTCCGCGAAGGTCCTCGCGCGCTCTTCATCGACGCAACGGAAATAATCCTGAACATCCGCGATGTAGGCATCGAAGTCCTCCCGGATCAGATCAGCGTAGGTCCGCATGTCGTCTTGGGTCTGGGGTAGGAACGGTCGCTCGGGCGGGGCGCAGCCATGCGCCGGACCAGCTGCTGCGAAAGCAGTGATCAACAGCAGAAAGGGGATGTGGCGCGCACAAGTCATGTGCAGGGCAAAACTCCTTTGCCGCCTTTAAGATCACGATGTTGTCAGCTATCACTGTTATTGGAGCAAGACGATGTTCGTCAAGTCGATTTAATTTTCTTGCTATCATTAATGTTGTCTTGTATCGCCCGTGGTGTTTTAACTCTACGGGATCGATGCTGCACCTCAGGCAGAGAAAGGACCCGTGGGAAAGCCATGATAGAAGAAGCCCCCAATGTGGTTACAGAAGACGGACTGCGCGGCTTGCTCACCGAGGGCTACCTCATCGAGGTGGTCTGCAAGGAAGATGCCGAGAAGCGCCATAACAGCTGGTACGGTACGTGGGTCATCCGCGCCGTCGCGTCTGATGGGCGTGACGACAAGATGCTCGTCACCAGCCGAAGCGTTCTCAAGCTGCGCGACTTCAAAACTATCGTTGGCCTTGTCAGCTTCCTGGCCGACATGGGCTGCACGACAGTCAGCATTCCGCTCCACGAAGGCGGTCGCGAGCGTCACGCCGCTCCCGGTCATACATCAGGGCCGCAAAACGGAGCGGCCCCGGTCAAGGACAGCTAAACGCGCATTTGCGCTCGTCGTTGCTTTGGGTACAGGCGTATGTTCAGCGCCCTTGGCTCTGGCAGACGGCTTCATCTTCTCGGTTGGTCCGGATGGCCGACTGAATTCCGTCTCTGATAACGCGAGCACCCCTCGCTCGTTCTCCGAGACCCAAGAGGCGACTGATCGTCTTTTTCTCTTCGCAGAACCACGTGGCCCCGAAGCAGTCACTGAGGTTGCGATCCCGGCGCCGCGCGCCGTTCGCGCCTCCCCTGATATCCTGCAAGCCATTGAGGTCACCGCCCTGCGATATGCAGGCCATGACGCTCTGCGTCGCGCAGGACTGTCAGTCACCGATTGGGCGCTGTTCTATCGCGCCAATATTGAAGTCGAGAGCGCCTACAACCCCGCAGCGCGAAGCCCTGTTGGGGCCATCGGCCTCGGACAGCTCATGCCAGGCACCGCAAGCGATCTTGGCGTCGATCCCCACAACATCGCGCAGAATCTCGACGGCTCGGCGCGCTACCTTTTGATGATGCTCGACCAGTTCGGCGACGGATCATTGGCCCTTGCTGCCTATAACGCCGGCCCCGAGGCGGTCACGCTCCACGGCGGCATCCCCCCTTTTCGCGAAACCCAAGGCCATGTGGCCCGTGTGACGGCCGTGTTTCATCGGCTCAGAGGAGATCTTTCATGACGTCCAAGAACCTTCAAAGCGTGCTCCGCACGCGGGCCCTTGTCGCGCTCGGCGCGATGGCCCTGATCGTACTAGCGGGCCCCGCACTTGCCCAAAGCATCGACCTCTCGCCTGTGCAGACGCTGCTGCAGGGCATCGTCGATGCGATCACCGGTCCCTTGGGCATCGTGATCGGCACGCTGGCGCTCATCGGCGTGTTCCTCTCCTGGCTCTTTGGCATACTCGATTTCCGCCAAGCGCTCTGGGTGGTGGTTGCAATCGCCGGTATCGCCGCAGCGCCCACCATCGTTGCCGCCATCTGGACGACTTGAGCCGGGCCCATGTCTGACCAGTCCCGCGTATTCATCGGCCTTCTCAGGCCACCCAAGCTAATGGGCTTGCCGATCATGTACGCCATGGTCTGGCTCTTCGGCTCAGCGCTTCTGTTCCTCTGGGTGCAGAGCGGGGTGGTGGCCGTCTTCGCGGGGCTGGCCTGGCCTGCGCTCTGGAAAGCCGCGGACTGGGATCCGAACTTCCTCGATGTTCTGGTGACCACGTTGCAGGAAACTCCGCCGACAAAGAACCGTAAGCTCCACGGAGGCGACAGCTATGCCCCGTGATGGAATTGCAGGCCAGGATGCAGACGCGCTGGATCCGCTAACGGCGCTGCCCACATGGGTCAAGGGCGAGAAGCGGTTATCGACGATGCTGCCCTATGTGAGTCTTGTCACCGACCGCACGATCCGCACGCGCGGCAACGAGCTGATGCAATGCATTCGGCTCGAGGGCGTGAACAGCACAACTAGCGAGGACGCCTATCTTGACCGGATCGGCGGGCTTCTGGCGGGGATCGTAGCACAGGTGGGGACGGAGTTTTCCTTCTACTTGCACAAGGTCTCGAAAGCGGTCGATGTGACCCTGCCGCCCATCCCGGACAAGGGGTTTGCTGCCGCCGTCGATCAGCGCTGGCTCGCGCATCTGGGTCAATCTGGCCTGCGCGACAAGACGCTGACGCTGACCGTGCTGAAGCGCCCGGAGGCAGGCAGCCGTCTTCCCTTCGGTCTGGGGGCGTCGCGTAAGCGACATACAGCGGACACCACCCGCCGTTTGCGCAAACTCGATGAGGTCGTGGGGTTTTTGCTGTCGTCCTTCGATGAGCTGAAGCCCCGTCTGCTCGCGGCAAGCACCGGCGAGCTTCTGGGCTTCCTTGGCTCACTTAATACCGGCGAAGAACATCCGCTCTTCCCGCGCTCGCGCCTTGGGGTGATCGCCGAGGACGTGGCCAATACCCGCGTCACCTTCCGCGGCACGACCATCGCGCTTTCCGACGGCGCCGTGGGCGACAAGCTCGGCGCGATCTTTGCGGTGAAGAACTACCCCGCCAAGACAGACAGCCTGATGCTCGACGAGTTGAACCTGCCCGTCGACATGGTGGTTACGCATTCCTTCGTGCCGATCAATGCCAACATGATGGCGGGCCGGATCAAGCGGCAGTTGCGCCTCATGCAGGCGGCCAATGACGGGGCCGTCAGCCTCGCCCAGGAACTGGAACTCGCGCAGGACGATCTGGAGTCCAAGCGCCTGATCTTCGGCGAGCATCACATGACGGTGGCGGTCTATGCGCGATCCCAGGCCGCGCTCGACGACATCGCTGCCGAAATCCGCAACATCTCCGCGACCTCCGGCATCAACCTGATCTCGGAAGCCTTCGGGGCTCGGGCGCATTTCATGGCGCAGCACCCGGGCAATACCGGGGCGCGCAGCCGCAAGGCCGCGATCACGAACCACAACTTCGCCGATCTCGCCACCTTCCACCGCACACCGCTTGGCAAGACCGGCCGGGATGTTCCATGGGGTGTGCCGATCACGCTGTTCCCGACGCCCGAGCGCAGCGGGTTCCGCTTCAACTTCCACGAACAGGGCGCACCGGACCGCGAGCCCACAGGTGGGCACACCCTGATCCTGGGCCGCCCCGGCTCGGGCAAATCCGTGTTGGCGGCGTTCCTGATGACCATGGCCCGGCGGGCCGGCGCGCGGCTTTTCGTCTTCGACTATCGCGCCGGCATGGAAATGGCTGTCCGCGCGCTCGGGGGCAGCTATTCGACCGTACGGGCGGGACGCCCCACCGGACTCAATCCACTGCAGACCGAGATCGACGCGCGTGGTCAGGCTTGGCTTGCGGATTGGCTTGCAAGCCTTCTCGAGCGCCGTGACCGGCCGCTGACCCCGGTGCAGACCAACCGGCTGCAAGAAGTCGTGCGCCAGAACGCGAGTGCAGGGAACGCAGGCCTGCGGAACTGGTCGGATTTTGCATCGCTTTTGGTTTCGACCGATGATGAGGGCGACCTCTTTGAGCGAATGCAGGAATGGACATCCGAAGGGCGTTACGGCTGGATCTTTGGCGCCAATGCCGCGGATACGTTTAGCATAGACGGCGACGTGGCGGGATTTGATCTGACCGGCATTCTCGATTCCGAGAGCGAACGGGAACGCATGGCGGTCCTCTCCTACCTGTTCCGCCGGGTTGAGCGGGTGATCGAGGATCGGAAGCCCACGATCATCGTGATCGACGAGGCTTGGAAGGCGCTCGACAATGCGTATTTCGCGGAGCGGCTCTCGAACTGGCTGGTGACTGCGCGCAAGCAGAACGCCGTCGTCGTGATGATGACTCAATATGCCAGCCAGCTTGAGCGCACCCGGACCGGCAAGACCATCGTCGAGGCGGTGCCGACCCAGGTGCTTCTGCCCAATATCCGCGCTTCGGCTGCGGATTACGCCATGCTGGGCCTAAGTGAGAAAGAACTCGACGTGCTTCTGAGCGTCGGTTCCGCCTCGCGGCTGGCGCTTGTGCGCGATGACCGCGGCGCAGTGGTCATCGATGCCGACCTGAGCGCGCTCGGCCCCCTCGTGACCATCCTCGGCGGAATGGAGAAGGGCGAGGCACTTGTTGGCCCCGATTACCGCGAACGACAAGATTTCTGGAGAGTGACATGACCCATACCATCACGCGCAACGCCGTGCTGCTTGGCCTCGGCCTGACCCTGACGGCTTGCGCGCAGCATAACCCTGCGCAGGCCAATTGCTTCAACTTCCGAGACGCACCCGCGCAGACGGGAACCGCCACGGCAACGATCTCGACAATGGGTGCCGCCGTCACGCGGCGCGATACGGCGTGCGATTTCGTGATGCTTGGGGCGAGTGGCTGAGCGGATGCGGAGCTGGCTTCCCCTTTCAATGATCGGCTTTGCGCTTGCAGGTCCCACGGCGGGGCCAGCGATCGCCCAAGGCGTGCCGACCTTCGACCTGCGCCTCTTCGCAGAGCGGCAGGCAATCCTCGATCAGACCGATCAGGATCTGGCGCTACAGCAGGACCGACTGGCGCGTGAGGAGGAGCTGGCCGGGATCGAACGCCAGCAACTCGCCTCCCTCGAAGGGCTGATGGATGCCATGTCCCTCGGCTCCGGCGATGTGGCTGGCACCGTGGCTGGGCTGGAGGCGGGGCAGGGGGCGGTTGAGGACGTCGAGAGTGCTGCGGCCAGCCTCTACGCGCCCGAGGACAACAACCCGGCCGCAGCCCGGATGTTCGGCGATGCCCGGGAAGGGATCGAGGAGCTGATTATCCGCGCCGCGCGCGACACCCATAGCCTGCCCGGGGTGAGCCGCGCAGGGCTGTCGCTGGTCCAGTGGCGCTGCCTGCTGCAAGCGCTGATCTGGCAGGAAAGCCGCTTCCAGATCGGGGCTCGCTCCCCCGTTGGGGCTTTCGGGCTCACGCAGATCATGTCCGCTACCGCTAGTGATCTTGGCATCAACCCGGCCTATTACGACGACCCGTACCTGCAGGTCACAGGCGGTGCGCGTTACCTCGCGATGATGCTGAACATGTTCGATGGCAACATCATACATGCGCTTGCCGCTTACAACGCAGGCCCAGGCAACGTGCAGGACTACGGCGGCGTCCCGCCCTTCGCGGAGACCCAGCACTACGTCGTGGTGATCCCGCAGCAGTACAATAGCTACCTTGCCGCCGTGGGCGGCATCGATGCGCTCGGCACAATCGACCCTGTCCTTCTGGCGAACGCGAGCTTCAGCCTCTCGGCCCATGGTGCAGGCGTTTATGGCGACTACTCGCTGGTCTCTGTCCGCGCTGCCGCCCTGCGCGTGCAGGACATCATCACCTGCATCGGCGAGACCGAAGACCTGCACGAGGCCATCGCGCTCAACACCTACGCGCGCGCCGAGCTGGCCCGATTGGTTGCGATCCGCACACGGATCAAGGCCGCTCACACCCAGCCGCTGAGCGAAGAACAAATCGCCATGGCCGCCGCGCAAGCGGCCGAGCGGCAATATATGGATTTCACCCAGGAGACATTGCGATGATCCGGCGCTTGCGCATTTCCCTTACCACTACCGCCGCGACCCTCGCGCTTGCCCTCGCGGGCCCCGTCGCCGCACAGGGCGTGCCCACGGTCGACACGCAGAACATCGCCCAGGAAATCCGCCAGCTTCAGCAGATGCTGCAGGATTTCGGGATCCAGACCGATCTTCTGGATAATGCGCTGGCACAGCTCGAGACGCTGCAAGGCCAGCTCGATCAGCTGAACGAAATGTATGCCTCGCTCACCGGGCCGCGCAGCATTCTCGGCCTCGCGATGGGCGGGGATCTCGACGACCTGTTGCAAGCCAATTTTGAAGACATTCCCGGCCTAATCCGGGGCATCCAGGCCGGCGACTGGTCGAGCTTGATCGGACCCAACGCAGGGCCCCTGCGCACGCAGATGGAACAGGCGCTCGCCAGTGCAGGCTTCGACGAGGACTCGCTGCGCGAGATCGCCACCAGTGGCAATCCAGGCGCGGAAGGAGTCGCGACCCGCGCCACGACCGGCGCCGTGATGTCGGCCGCAGCCCAGAACAGCCACGCCGAGGCGGCCCAATCGCTGGAGCGCGTCGAGCAACTCGTCTCCCTGATCCCGGACATGGAAGACCTGAAGGCGTCGATGGACCACAACACCCGCGTCACAGCCGAACTCGCCATCGCCATGACGCGGATGTGGGAGCTTGAGGCGATCCAGACCCTTGGCGCGGGCAATGCGGGCGTGGTGGATGCTGCCACCGTCGCAGAAGAGCGCCGCTACATGGACTTCACCCTGCCGAGCCTCGCGCCATGAGAAAGGCACCGGACATGACGGCTGGCATGAGCGCGCGCGAACTGGTCGAGGAGGAGTTGATCCACGGCGCGCTGCGCAGGGAGCAGCTCTGGCGGATGATCGGCCTTGGCGGGGCAGGCTTCGGCGTTTTCGGCTGCCTTGCGGCCGCTGCTGTCGCTCTGATGGTCGAGACGCCCCCACCGGTCGTCGTGCCCTATGATCCCGCGACGGGTCTGGCCCTGCCGAACGTCACGGTCGAGACGGTCTCGCTTGCCGAACGTCCGGCCATCATCGAGGCGCAGATCTACCGCTACATCCTGGATCGCGAGGCCTACAACCAGCTCGACAACGATCTGCGCGTGCGCCGCGTGCTGGCGCAATCCACCGGGGCGGCCGAGGCCAGCATGCGCGCCATGTGGACCTCCGGTCAGGAGAGCTATCCGCCGACGCGCTATGGCCCGGCTGCGGAGATGGCCGTCGAGATCGCGTCGATCACGCTGATCGGTGACAACCGTGCCCAGGTACGCCTCAGAAAACGTCTGACCAGCCCGCAGGGGGCGCAGGACGGATCGTTCACTGCAACACTGATGTTCGCTTTTCAGCCCGAACGAGCCCGCAGGGTCGACGACGTCTGGCAGAACCCCTTCGGCTTCACCGTCACTCAATATGCCATCCGATCGGACCGTTCCGAATGACCTCTGTTCCAGTTCTCACATCCGTTCACGCCCTTCTGGTCGCCAGCGCGCTGGCGCTCATGGCGCCTGCAGCGCTGGCCGAGACCACGCCGCGCGCGGGTTCTCATGACAACCGCCTCCGGATCGCGACCTGGACCGAGGGGCAGGTCTACCGCGTCGTCACCACCCTGACCCGGGTCACCACCGTCGAGTTTGGCGAAGGCGAGACCATCCGCTCGATCATCGCGGGTGACACGGTGGGCTTCCAGTTCGACGGCGTGCCGGGCGGGCGTGCCTTCGCGATCAAGCCAGCCGCCTCGGGTGTCGCCACCAACATCACGGTCTATACGAACCGCCGCTCCTACTATTTCCACGTGGTCGAGGCGCGCGAGACGCCACATTACGTCGTGCAGTTCCGTTATCCCGAGAGCCGCGTTCAACCAACCCGCGCGGTCGCGGCCGATGCGCCGAACGCGAACTATGCCGTCAGCGCAAGCGAGGAGTTCACGCCGACGGCCGTCTGGGATGACGGCACCTTCACGTATTTCCGCTTCGCGCGGAACGCGCCGGTCCCGGCGATCTTCCGATATACGAACGGCGGCGAGCGGGCGGTGAACAGCACCGCACTCGAGGACGGCGTCATCCGCGTCTCGGGCGTGAACCGGCAATGGGTCCTGCGCCTCGGGGAAGACGAGGTCTGTGTTCAGGATATGGGTGGGCCCACGTCATGAGCCAGGACACCGAAGACCTCGCTGCGCGCCTTGCAGCCCTTGAAGCGACGGGCGACAAGAAGCGCGGTGCTGCACGGCCCTCTCCGCTGGCGGCCGTCCTCGGTGTTGCCGGGATCGTGGCCGTGGGCGGTCTGGCCTGGGCCGCCCTTCAGCCGTCACCGGAAGCGCCCCTGCCGACTGCAGCTCCCGAAGAATTCCAGACCGCGGGATCGGGCTTCGGCGACCTCGCACCCATGCCCGTGGCCGAGCCTGCGCCGCCGCCGGCCGAGACCGGCCCCTCTGCGTCAGAACTGGCGCTGATGGAGAGCCTTGCCACGCTGCGGGCCGAACTCGAAGACCTGCGCGCGCGGCCCGTCGAGGCATCGGACAGCGGGGCGGAGCAGGCCATAGCCGATCTCACGGCGCAGATCGCAGCTTTACAGACCGCCTCGACCGAGGCACAGCGCGCGCTCGAACGGCAATTGACCGAACGCGACCGGGAGCTTGACCAGCTGCGCATGGACCTCGAGGTCGCGCGGCTAACCCCGCCCGCGCACACGGACCTCGGGCCGAATGAGGAAGAGTTGCGGCTCGCCGAACTTGAACGCCGCAGGATCGCTGAGGCCGAAGCGCGGGCCGAACGCATTGCCTCGCCCATGATCGCGTTTTCCGGGATGGGGGCGGGGACCGACCGAGAGAACAGCCTCGAGGCGGCGCGTTTGAATGAGGACGAAGCCTTTGTCCGCGCAGGTGCGCGGCCCGCACCCGTGACGCGGGCCGAAGTGATCGTGAACCCCGGCAACACGGTCGTGCAGGGCACGATGATCCAGGCCGTGACCGAGACGGCGCTGGACAGCACGCTGCCTGGCGCGATCCGCGCCATCGTCTCCGAGGACGTTCATTCATTCGACGGCACGCGCGTCCTGATCCCTCGCGGTGCGCGTCTTGTGGGGCGTTACCGCTCCGATGTGGTGCTCGCGCAGTCGCGGGTGATGGTGGCCTGGGACCGCATCATCCTGCCCGACAACCAGACCGTGGAGATCAGCGCCTTCGGCGGCGACGAGCTCGGCCGCACCGGCACAACCGGCTTTGTCGACACCCGCTTCGCGCAGCGCTTCGGCTCGGCCGCGCTGATCTCGCTGATCGGGGCCTTGCCCGCAGCCGCCGCTGGACAGATCGAGGATGAGGCTGCGGCCGACATCGCGAGCGACGTCGGCACGGACCTGCACGACAGCACCCAAAGCGTCATGCAGGACTATCTGGCGATCCGCCCCGTGATCCATGTCGATCAGGGCACGCGGATCACGGTCATGGTCGACCGCGATCTGGAGATCTTCTGACATGGCTGCAAGCTATCTCGAAGCCTCGCTCGACCGGCTGGGCGCGCACGTGCAACGCGACGACACGATCGAGATCTGCATCAACCCCGACGGGCAGGTCTGGGGCGAATTCCAGGGCGATCATTTCATGCGAGGCCTCGGCACGCCGCTCACCCAGACCGAGATCAAGGACCTCGGCAACCAGATCGCCTCGGCCGCCTCGACGACGCTCAGCACCAAAAAGCCCATCGTCTCGGTCTCGATCCTCTACCGGGACCGTCCGATCCGGGCGCAGGTGATCCAGCCACCCGCCGTCGAGGGTGGGTTTTCGATCTCGCTGCGGTTCTTCTCCTCCCTGCCACTGGAAGCCATCAAGCTTGGTTTCCTCTATGGCAAAGAACGCAGCCTTGAGGTCCTGCGCTTTGAACGAAACGCTGCGCTGCGCGATGTCGTGGCCTCCGGCGACATTGATGCCGCCCTGCGCTTCTGCGTCGAGAACAAGCTCAACATGATCGTCTCGGGTGGTACGTCGACCGGCAAGACCGTCGCGGCGCGCAAGATCCTCTCACTGATCCCGCCCGAAGAACGGATCATCACGATCGAGGAGGCGGCTGAGTTGCGCCCTGAGCAGCCGAATGCTGTGACCCTGATTGCCGACCGCGACACCGAGGCCCGCAGCGCCGATGTGCTTCTGGCCTCGACCCTGCGGATGCGGCCTGACCGGATCGTGCTGGGGGAGGTCCGGGGGCGTGAGGCCATGACGTTCCTCGAGGCAATCAACACTGGCCATGGCGGTTCGCTGACCACTCTCCACGCCGAGACCCCGCAACTCGCCGTCCGCCGCCTCGCCATCGCGGCGCTCAAGACCGATGTGCCGATGACCTATGCCGACATGGTCGACTACATAGAGGGCTCGATCGACGTGATCATCCAGGCCGGTCGCCATAATGGCGCGCGCGGCATCACTGAGTTCTTCCTGCCGGGGCAGGCGAGACATCCAGACCAGAACACGGGTCCAGCCGGGGGTGACGAGCGCCCCACGGTCGCGGCCGAATGAACCGAAAGGAAACCCCCATGCGCCAGACCATCCTCGCCGCAGCTATCACCCTGCTGGCTGCTCCCCTCGCGGCCCAGACATCGCCTCAGGTGACGAACGATCTCAGCGTGACCATGACCCCCCAGCAATACCGGATCTGCAACGACCGGCCCGCACGCCCGACCTGGATGGACGAGGTTCACCCGCGTGAGGCCTACAAGGCGCTGACGTTGATGCGGCTCTACGAGCTGCGGTCATGGGAGGCGATCAAGGAAACCGGCGATTGCGGCTGTGATGTCCGCTTTCCGTCATGGGACGCGGCCTCGGTCGAGTACGAGGAATGGTTCGCGACAAGCACGCAGGCAGAGCACACCCAAGCTCGGCTGGCCATTCGCAACGCACAGAACCAGATCGCCCGCGACGTCCAGGACATCTGCGAAGCGCAAGGCAACTGGTAATGAGCATCGTCAGCTGGATGGTCGGAACTGCCGACGGCTTCCTTGCCGATGCGGCCGAGTCCCAGTTCGGGGCTGTGGCCAGCAATACCGGCACGATCGTCCTGCTGATGGTCACGCTTTCGCTGATCGCCGTCTGCATCAACATGGCCTTCCAGTTCCGAAGCATGGATGGGGCCAGCTTCTTCTGGTACTTCATAAAGCTGACGCTGATAGGCCTCTTCGCCTTCAACTGGGCCAACTTCAACGCGGTCGCCAACGCCGTGATCGGCGGGCTCGACTACATCGCCGGGGCCCTGATCTCCTCGGTCGGCGGCGGCGGGGTAGGAGCCACATACTTTGCGGCCGAGTTCGATGATCTCATCACAGAGTTCAGCCAGTACCTAAACGCGATCGGCAGCAACCTGAATTGGATGACCGGCGCAATACTCGGCGGCATCGGCCTTGTGCTCCTCAGCCTCCTTGGCTTCATGACCGGCATCGTCCTCATCTTCGCCAAGATGATGCTGACCCTGATGCTTGGGCTCGCCCCGATCATGATCGCCCTGTCGCTCTTCGATGCGACCAAGGATTTCTTCCATAGATGGGTCTCGACGACGATCAGCTACGCCTTCTACCCCATCGTCATCGCCGCCATGTTCTCGACAGTCGTCGGTATGGCGAATTCGCTCTTAGCACAGCTCGGTGACCCGAACTCGGCCACCAACATCGGCTCGCTCGTCCCGTTCTTCGTGATGGTGTTCCTCGCCAAAGGCTTCGTCGCGGCAACGCCCCTGATCGTTCGAGGCATATCGGGGAACCTGATGGTGGCTGCGGCACCCGCTGTGGTCGCTGGATCGACCGGGATCATGCGGGGGATCTTCAATACCGACGGCGTCAAGGGCAGGGCGCGGATCGGGGCGCTCACGACTGGCGAAACGATCGGGCGGGGGGCGGCGCAGGCTCCTGCAGCTGCGCGAAGCGCTGCGGCCACTGCAAGCGCGCAGGTGGTCAGGATGGCAGAGAGGGCGAAGCGGTTGGGGCAATGAAATAGCAGGCAATCCGACCGACTTTTGGTTAAGGAGAGGCGGCACAGTGGGCAGATAGTGACCTTTGCAAAGTTTGGCCGGTTTCTCGACAGCGGACCTTCGTGTGGACTGCGGCGAACGACGGTAGAGAGCCCTCTTTACCGATTTTCTGCATTGCCGCGAATGTCCGCAATCGGAAAACTGAAAGTAGCAGTTGCAATTTCCGACTTCGAGTGAACCTAGGTTAAAGGTTATGAAATGTGCCGAATGAACCGAACACCTGAGGAGCGGCTTAAATCTTGATAAGGGAAACAAGGAAATCGTGCCCCGAAATTCCAGCCCAAAGCGGAGCAATAGACTAAATTCTGAGAGCGTTTCTCGATCGGTAGGTAGAGCGGTCAATTAGGTTAACAGAAATACCTTGAATGACTGACACGCTGCCAGAGCAAGGTTTTCAATTGGAATTCATGGAATAGCTACAAAGCTTGAACTGACGAGGTCTGCGATGCGGCCTTTGCATGTATTTGCAAAGGCCGCCTTTCGAAGTATTTAGAAGAAGCCCAACTTATTGGGGCTATAACTCACCAACAAGTTCTTGGTTTGCTGGTAGTGGTCCAGCATCATCTTGTGGTTTTCACGGCCAATGCCCGATTGCTTATAGCCGCCAAACGCTGCGTGGGCTGGATAGGCGTGATAGTTGTTCACCCACACGCGGCCAGCCTCGATGGCACGCCCAAAGCGGTAGCAGGTGTTCATGTCACGCGACCAAACGCCAGCGCCGAGGCCATACATCGTGTCGTTCGCGATTTCCAAAGCTTCGGCTTCATCCTTGAACGTCGTTACCGACACGACGGGCCCAAAAATTTCCTCTTGGAAAACCCGCATCTTGTTGTGACCCTTGAGGATCGTCGGTTGGATGTAGTTCCCGCCTGACAATTCACCGTTGAACCGCGCTGAACCACCACCAGCCAGCACTTCGGCGCCTTCTTCGCGACCGATCGTGAAATAGCCCATGATCTTGTCGTGTTGGGCCTTGCTGACTTGTGCACCGACCATGGTCTCGGGGTCGCGAGGGTCGCCGTGCTTGATCGCAGCGACGCGTTTGATGCAGCGCGCGATGAACTCTTCGTAGATGTCCTCTTGGATCAGCGCACGTGAAGGGCAGGTGCAGACTTCGCCTTGGTTGAAGGCGAACAGAACGAAGCCTTCGACGGCCTTGTCCAAGAACGCATCATCCTTTGCCATCACGTCAGAAAAGAAGATGTTTGGCGACTTGCCACCCAGTTCAAGCGTGACGGGGATCAGGTTCTTGGTCGCCGCTTCCATGATTTTGCGTCCCGTGACGGTGGACCCAGTGAAGGCGATTTTTGCAATGCGCGAGGAACTGGCAAGTGCTGCGCCGACTTCTCCGCCAAAGCCGTTGACGATATTTAATGTGCCGGCTGGCAACAAATCGTTGATTAGTTCTGCAAAGACCATGATCGCGGCAGGCGTTTGTTCGGCTGGTTTCATTACGACGCAGTTGCCCGCAGCCAAAGCAGGGGCCAGTTTCCATGCCGCCATCAGCAAAGAAAAGTTCCAAGGAATGATCTGGCCGACAACGCCCAAGGGCTCGTGGTAGTGATAGGCGACGGTGTCGTTGTCGATCTCGCTCATGTTGCCTTCTTGCGCGCGCAAAACACCTGCAAAATAGCGGAAGTGGTCGGCGCAAAGTGGCACGTCTGCGTTCATCGTTTCGCGGATCGGCTTGCCGTTGTCCCATGTTTCGGCAGTGGCCAAGAGTTCTAGGTTCTCTTCGATCCGGTCCGCAATTTTAAGCAAAATATTCGCGCGATGCGTGGCAGATGTTTTGCCCCAAGCGTCTTTGGCAGCGTGGGCTGCATCAAGTGCGAGCTCAATATCCGCCGCGTCAGAGCGGGCGCATTCGTTGATCAAGCCACCGGTAATGGGCGTCACGTTTTCGAAGTATTTGCCATTGACGGGTGGCACAAACGCGCCGCCGATATAGTTGTCGTAGCGCAGCTTAAACGGCGACACATATGTGCCTGCCTCGGTGTGGGTCATATCGTTCATTTGAAATCCTCCATTGTTATCCGGCTTCTCCTCCCGGATTACAAAGAGTGTGACTTGCGTCGTGCGCCACGTCTTGTGGCAGGAAGGTGTCGCGGGATTAAAGGTGTCTCACCAATGAGACAGTTTCCCCTAACTATCTTCAAGTCCAAGCCGCTTCATCCGCCGATAAAGCGTCGCACGACCGATCCCAAGCTGGCGCGCGGCCTGCGATACGTTGTTTCCGGCCCGTGCCAACGCACGAATCACAGCGGCCTTTTCGGCCTTCTCAAATCCTGTAGGGCCATCTTCACGTCCCAGTATGTCTGTTGCAGGGCGCGCGACTAAATCACCCGTCCGTTGCAGCCCAAAGACACGGCGGGCCTCGCGGGTGGCCCCTATCACCAAATCACTTTCGTCAATGGCAAGTAGCGTTGAGGCCTCGGCGTCGTCGCTCTCGGCCACAATGATCCGCGCGGATGAAAAGGCGGCCCTGAAATTCGCGGCTTCAATCGCGCGTGCGGTTTGGGCCACTTGGGCCGCGATCAGGCGATTGAAGGCCTCCGTTTGATCTGCACGCGCGGATGATAAATCAAGCGCCGCCACAAGTTGACCGTTGCTGCCGTAGATCGGCGCGTCGATGCAACTCATGCCTGTGTTGCGCGTATAGAAATGCTCGTCTTGATGAATGATTACATGACGTTGCTCGGTCAGACAGGTCCCAATGCCGTTCGTGCCTTCTTTCTCTTCACTCCAGTCGGCACCGGTTGTGAGGCCCCAACCTTCAAATGCCATAGCGTCAGCATCAGAGAGACGTTGATCTAGGATGATGCCATCTGTATCGGTCAGGAAAACCGCGCAACCCGATTGCCCGACCAGAGAGAAAAGCGCGTCCAAACGCGGGCTCGCGACGGTCATGAATTTTTCGAGCGTCTCCATCCTGAATTGCAGACTTTTTTGCTCTATTCGGTCAGGTGCCCGATGCTCATCAGGGTCCAGTCCATGCTTAATGACAGAACGGTGCCAACTCGCAGCAACCCGCGACTTTGCCGCAGCCGATGTCGACTGCGTTGCCTCCATCACAATATCAGCATGCGATGCCTTTGGTGTCATTTTGCTCTCCCTACAGCATCATTAAAACGCGCTGGTCTCGGTTTGTCGACTACTGTCCTAACCTTCACTGCCAGTGGGGCTCATTGCGCCAAGAAATTTTGACGCCCTCCTTTTTCAAATTCTTGGGCTGTTCTGTCGTTGGGATGAAGTCCTGCCGATTGAAATGGTTCCCCGAAGTGGGGACTTTAAATGGACCAAAAGGGAAAGTGACTTTCGACTCGGAGGCCCAGTTCCCACCCGAGGTGCTTTCTCTAAATATGCCCCCATTAAAGCGTTTCTAACAAAACCTGAATCGCTGGGGATTCCCAAACTGGCCTGATTGTGATTCATCCTGTTTGGGAGGATGAACAATGTCAGCACCTTTGCCATCAGCGCTACGTGCGCGGTTTCAGAGATATATTGAGGAAGGGTTAAGCGGGCGAGCGGCGGCAGCACGCTTGAAGCTGTCGCCAGCAACGGGCGCCCGGTGGCGGCATCAGATCCAAACGACGGGCCGGGCTGATCCTGCCGTACAGGGTCGTCCAAAAGGGTCAGGAAAATTGGCACCCCATGTTGGTTTTTTCGAAGAGTTGATTGCTCAAGACCCTGATATCACACTGTTTGAGCTGCGTGATGCGCTTGCTGATGCAACCGGACTGCAGGTCCAGCACTCTGCTATCGGGCATCTGCTAAAGCGTCTCGGGTTCACGCACAAAAAAAGTCACTGGTCGCTACCGAACGTCACCGTGCCAAGGTGAGGCGACGACGTGAGGACTGGTTCACACACCGTTTGCCAGCCATTGCGCGGATGCCGGAACGCGTTGTCTTTCTTGATGAAACAGCGGTCAAAACGAACCTCGCCCGGCTGCGCGGCTGGGCCCCGCGTGGCGAACGCCTGACGATGGATGCGCCCTTCGGCAGTTGGGGAACCCAAACCCTGATTGCGGGGCTAACACATGAGTCTCTGATCGCACCTTGGGTGATCAAAGGCGCGATGGATGGTCCTGCCTTCGCGGCCTATGTGCAAAAGGTCCTGATCCCTGAGATCGCGCCAGGCACAGCCGTGGTTCTCGACAACCTCGCGACGCATCACAACAAAGAAGCCGCTGCGGCGCTCAAGGCTCATGGATGCTGGTTCCTCTATCTGCCGCCATATTCGCCAGACCTGAACCCGATTGAGTTGGCTTTCTCCAAATTGAAGGCTCACCTCAGACGCATCAGTGCGCGATCATTCACCTCGGTGTTCGAAGCCCTTGGCGAAATCTGCGCAATGTACTCCCCGCAGGAGTGTACAAACTACTTTCAGGCTGCCGGATATGCCTCAGGTTAAATTAGAAATGCTTTAAATGCGGCCATTGATCTTCGCGGAGTTAAAGTCAGCTTCGTCCGCATTGCGGACGTCAGTGCATTGCGCGGCGAAGGTCAGCTATCGCATATTCGCAACCAGGACCGTCGTTCCGCTTTGGGCTGGGGGCGATCATCGGGGCAAGACCCCGTTAGTGTCAGCGGACGTGGTGTAATTCTGTCACCATCATCGGTCGGCTCCCGCGCGGAGTTTAGTTTTGCCGACACAGGGTCATTAGACCGAGACGAGGCTGTGGGCTGTCTTTGCACCATCTTTAAACGGAATGTTTGCTTGAGAAAACCCTACACCGATTAGGAAAGAGATCACACCAGTCGCCGTTTTGAATTCCCGCACCTTGATGTCGTTATGTGAGGGTCGGTTTCTGGCGGTGACGAGTAGCCTTTCATGGCCGTCAGGGCTGATCGCTCTCATGGTCCAAAGGCCATACCAACTCGGTCCCTTTCGCTCGGCTTCAGCTTCGCAAAGTACTTCGACAGTGTGACCGTTCTCAACCAGTTCCCGAAGACCTTGTTCAGTGGTCACGTTTGGTTCGAAGATTGCTTTTGTGGTCATCGCATATTCCAGAGTAGTGGAGGCTATGATCTTGTGGCCCGATGTATCTACGATCGCAATAGTATATCAGCGCATGTGCGTGAAACGGTAACCGCCCCATTGCTACCGCAGTGATTTAGCTTTGATGCGTGTCACCAGATCGGTGTCATCCACGAAGTTATCAAGGAACTCATGCCATGTTTTGTTGGTGATGCGAGCGGCGCGGATCATTTCCTTCAACTCTTCGATCCCGTCATCGGTCAGTGCGGTGATTGTTTCGTCGGGTCCGACGTAGATGCTGACGATGTTTCCATAGGTCAGGTTGTCGTCGTTGTAGATGATCGCTTCAAGAAGTTCGGCATCCTCACCCAACATTCTGGCGACGTAATCGATAGTGCAAACATGGGTCACCGCAGCCATCAGGCGGCCTTTGATTGTGCAGTTGCCAGCGGCACCCAATTCCACGGCAGCAGTTCATCCAGCCGGTTGATCTTGTGATCGTGGATACGGTCGAAGATGTCAGCCAGATAGGCCAGCGGGTCAAGGCCGTTGAGCTTGGCCGTTTCGATGATGGTCATAGCGCGGGCCAAGGTTTCCGCACCGGTATCTGCCCCTGC
The DNA here is from genome assembly GCF_022788695.1 of Pseudosulfitobacter sp. DSM 107133. Lineage (NCBI taxonomy): Bacteria > Pseudomonadati > Pseudomonadota > Alphaproteobacteria > Rhodobacterales > Roseobacteraceae > Pseudosulfitobacter > Pseudosulfitobacter sp. DSM 107133. Next base: position 56,299 of record NZ_CP085160.1, on the reverse strand, counting down.
AAATAACCAATTCTTACGTCCAATTCCAATCGGTCGCAGGGCACGTTCAGCAGGGTTGTTGTCGATGGCCACACGTCCATCGGTCAGAAATAGGCTGAAGGCCTCCTGTCGACTGAGGCCGTAGCGGAAGGCTTTGGCCAGGTCGCTTTTACCCGGGATGCGCAGAAGCTGTTGTTCGGACCAGACAAAGAAGGCCTCGACTTGTGGGCGGCTGAGCTTTTGACGCGTCGCATAACGGACGTCAGCGGGCTGACCGTTGATGTCTCGTTCAATATCGTAGAACTTGCCGATCCGGTCGAGTGCCTCGCGGGCGATCTCGGACTTGGTCGAGGCCCAAAAATCGTGGAAGTCTCGGCGCAGGTGAGCCCAACAGGCCGCCTCGCGTAAACGCCGCGTGCCATCGGGGTCAGGCTCATAGAGCTTGGCATAACCCTTGTAGCCGTCAGCCTGAAGGATGCCGCGGGCGTTGGCCAGATGGCCGAGAACATGCTCTTCCTTCCAGTCTGGCGCAAAGCGATAGACAGCACCCGGTGGCGATGCCCCCGCCCAAGGGCGTTGATCGCGCACATAGGCCCAGATCCGGCCTTGTTTAACCCCTTTGCCAAGCCCCTTGTCGCGCAAAGAGCGATCCAGCACCCGGATGGGTGTGTCGTCCGCATGCAGCAGGTCGCTGGCCATGATGTCAGCCTCGATCCGCTCGATCAGCGGCGACAGGGTTTTCATGGCGCGGCCACACCAGCCTACCAGCGTGCTTTCGGGAATGTCTGCCCCCATTCGCGCGAAGATCTCGTGTTGGCGATATAACGGAAGGTGGTCGTCAAACTTCGAGACCAGCACATGTGCGAGCAGGTTCGGCCCTGCCATGCTGCCCGGGATCGGACGGCTGGGGGCCGGTTCCTGCACCATCCGCTCACAACGGCGACAGGATTTCTTGATCCGGGCGATCTGGATCACCTTCATCTGGGCGGCGATCATGTCCAGCAATTCGCTGACATCCTCGCCTACCACGCGCAGGTCGCCGCCGCAGTCAGGGCAGCAGGTGCCGGGGTCCAGTTCACGACGCTCGCGCGGGGTCGTATCCGAAACCCGTGGTCGGCGGCGCAAAGCGGGCGCATCAGCAGTGTCTGGTGACGGTTCATCCTGCCCTTCGTCGATGGGGGCTTCATCGCCTTCAGCCACCGCGACCAATAAATCTTCCAGCGCCAGTTCCAACTGTTCGATCTCGCGCTCGATCTTTTCCGAGGATTTGCCAAAGGCCAGTTTCTGCAACTTGGCGATCCGCAGGCGAAGCGCCTGAACCAGCTGGTCATGAACCCGCAACGTAGCCGATATCTTGGCATTCTCCGCTTGCAAAGCCGCGATCATCGCCTTCAACACAGCGGGGTCATCGGGGAGGTTTTCGGCGTGTTTCGACATGCGCCTGACTACCAAAAGTCAGGTTAAAACGCCATATAAATAACGTGAATCCTAGCGCACAATCACCCCACGCGCGCCGGCGGAGCACCCCAATCGGGACGCCGCCAGTCGATCCCTTCCCACAACATCGCAAGCTGCGCCGAGGTCAGCCGCATCGCCCCATCCTGGGCATTTGGCCAAGGGAAACGGCCTCGTTCGAGCACCTTGTAATAGAGGCAAAACCCTTGCCCATCCCAGAACAGAAGCTTGATCCGGTCACCCCGACGGCCTCGAAACGCAAACACCGCCCCACTGGTAGGCTTTTGTCGCAACACGTCCTGGGTCAGCGCCGCCAGCCCTGCGATCCCCTTGCGCATATCCGTGACACCGCAGGCCAGATACACACGCACACCGGTGCCCGGGCCGATCATGCCCCTTCCACCGCGCGGATCAGGCCCGACAGCGCAGCCGGATCGACCGTGCTTTCAAAATGCAAACTGCGCCCGCCACGCAGGCGCAATTCAACAGCAACTGGAGGCGGCAGTTCAGCGACCGGTGCCTGCGCCACCGGCACCCCTGCAGTCACGGGCATGTCCAACGGCAAGAAAAGCGCCCCGGCATCGGGCGACCACAAGCCTTTTTTCTTCAGTTCATGTCGCCACGCGTAAATCTGTTGTCGCTTAATCTCATGGCGCTGCGCAACCTGCGTCACGCTCGCCCCGGCAATCCCAACCGACCCGACAATCTCAAGCTTGTCGTCGTCATGCCAAAAGCGTCGCCGCTCCGCCCCAAGAATTTCGCCACGCATTCCAGACCCCGCATAAGAGACGTCGCTAATGACGTCTTTAACGACGTCTCTTAGATCATCGCCCCAGCCTCAGGCAGGCGGTGCCAATGGCGCGGTTACGTGAAACGTCTGGAAAACATAATTGCGGTAGTGCTTCACTGAGTGCTGTGATCTCATGACGTAGGGCTGATTATAAGAAGCTGTTGAGCCCATTGAGAAAAGATTAACGTATTTTTCTGCAGGCAGCTTGTCCCGTGAAGGTCGGCGTGAAATGTTAGTATAGGTAAAGAGCAGCGAATTACTTCTGACTCAGGACGGCTCAGGGCCGCTCATACATACTCGGCGATAATCGCCCGCGTCGTCTGCACAGCCGCCGCAAGTTGGGTCCTGTCTGCCTCCTTGAGCCCCAGTCCAGCCAGATCGAACGACAATCGACCGGACCCACCGCCACCCGCTGCAGCGCGTGCTGCTCGGCCGCGCGCCCGACCTGATGGCGCTAGCGGTGGACCCTGCGGTTTCGTTTCAGGTGCCTCTGCCGTTGTCGATAGAATGGCAGTCTCAGACCCCTGTGCCCCCGCTGCCAGTCGCACCTCCAGTAACTCCTGCTTCAGCTTCTCCACCGTCTCCCGCGTCTCGGTCATCTGCCGGTCCCGCCTCAGCCCTTCCTCATCCGGATACGGGAAACTCCCAGTCTGACCGGAATGCAGCACCTTCAGCGTCGGGTCCTCAAAGTATTTGATGCGCCTTGCCCGGATCGGCATTTGAGCGTCGATTACGAGGATCACCTCGTCCAGGTCCATGCGGCGTGCCTGGTCCTCGGTTAGAAGCGGGGTGTCCTCCGTCCGCTCGGAGACGCTGCGCCCCTCGAACGGGTTTCGCCCGACCGCTCGCGACCGGGTGACCACGCGCTTAGTGGTCTTGCCAACAGCCTGGCTCAGCTCCTCGATGGTCTTCTGCTCGGACGGGGTAAGGTAGAGCTTCACGCCCGCGCCACCCTGCAGCGAACGACGCGTATTCTCCCCATAGATCTCGTCCAGCGCCGGGATGGTCTGGGTGACGATGGCGAGGTTGCCGCCGAAGGAGCGCAGCGTCTTGATGCTTTCGGCGACGATCGGCATCTTCCCGAGCCGATCGAATTCGTCGAGCATGATCATCACGGGCCAGGGCTCGTCGTCCCCAGGTTCTTGGACCTGCAGCGAGGCGATTAGGTCCGAGAAGAACAGCCGGATCAGCGGGGCGAGGGGGCGGATCATCTCAGACTCGACTACGAGATAGATCGCGTGGGGGCGACGGCGGATATCCCGGAAGGAGAAATCCGAGGTCGCGGTGGCCGCGTCGATCGCACGGTTGTCCCAGGTGTCCAGACCCGAGGTCATCAGGAGCGACAGGTAGGAGGTCAGGGTGTCATTGTTGGTCGAGGCCATGCGCTCAAAGATCAGCTTGGCCGAGGTGTTCTTCACCTCCTGCGCGCGCTTGAGGTATTCCTTCTGCTTGTCCCCACCTGAGGCGGTGATGCGGTAGATTTCGCCGATGGTCGGCACCCCGCGCTCGAAGGCCAGAAGACCGGCCGCGACGAAGAGGTCGATGCCCCCAGCCAGGAGCCCGCTCAGCTTTTCGTTGTCGGTCTGCAGGAAGAGTTTTGCGGTGAGCTTTAGCTCCATCTGCTGCCGGTCGGGATTGGTCATGGCGGCGATACGCGCCAGCGGATTGTAGCGGTTGGTCGGCCGATCCCAGTCTGTTGGCGCGAACCGGAACACCTTGTCGCCCATGCTGGCGCGGAAGCGCGAGGTCTCGCGGAAGTTCTCGCCCTTTACGTCGAGCACCACGGCCGAGCCTTTATAGGTCAGAAGGTTCGGGATCACGAAGCCCACCCCCTTGCCCCGACCCGTCGGTGCCACGATCAGCGCATGCGGGAAGGTCTTCGACACAAGAAATGGGCGTTTCGATTTTGGGCGGCCAAGCTTGCCCAACAGGAACCCACCGCCCGGTTTGGCAAAAAAGCCGTTGCGCTTCATCTCGGCCTTGGTCTGCCAATGTGTCGTGCCGAACCGGGTCAGTGCTTCGCCGAGAAGAGTGACGCTGAGCAGCAGTGCTGCGACGCCAAAGCCGCCCAAGATCAGGTTCACCCAAAGGAAGTCCTTCGGGGCGGTGGCTCCAAGCGCGCGGTATTCTCGCGCGAGCAATGTGAAATCGATGCGCTCGGTCGACAGCCCATAACGCAGGATCAGATAGGCTGTGGCCACGACATAGCCGATGGCAAGGCCAACCAGCGTCAGGCTGAGGATACCGCCCGCGATCTTGCCCTTATCCATGGGTGATCCCCTTTTCGCCATGGGCCGCGGCATGGCGGGCGCGCTGCGCCTCGATCTGCTCCTCGGCCAAGGCATCCAGCACCCGCTCCATCGCCGGCCCGTGGGCGGTCACCTCACTACTTTCCAGATAGGCTTTGGCGAGCTCCAGCTGCCGCAGCGGATGTTCGGTGAACTTGTCCAGCACATCTGCATGGCCGGCGCGGAGGGCGGTCACCGCGTTCGGTGTGAGGTTGCGGTCGATTTGGGCGGCGAGGCGCTGCCCATCCGTTTCGGTGAGCGGCTTCACATCCTCGGCCTCGGCCCGCTGGAGGAACGTCATCACATCAGGGGCGGTCTCGACCATAAAGCGCCGCTCGGCATAGTCTTGCCGCGCCTGGTCCTCGATGTCGAAACTACGCTCACTGATATAGGCGCGCGAGGCGCCCGTGGCGCGCAGTCGATTGATTTCCTCCTGCACCGCCGTCCCGAATTCTTCATCGGGCATTTCCGCGCGGTAGCGCGCGAGGGTGCGGTCATCTTCGGTGATCGGACCAAGATGTTGCGAAGGATCGCGCAAAGCCAGGTCCATATCGCCCGCGTGGAGCCTGCGATCCTTTTCCTCGACGGCGAACTCCTGTGGCTTGCGGCTGTCGGTGATCTTGTCCCAGGCCATTGAGGCCAATTCGGCGTGATCGGGCGACCTCTGTGCATAGGTGTTGAAGGCGGCGCGGGCTTCTTCCACTTCGACGGCACCGGCCCTGCGCACGGACGGGTCGTCTGAGAACGGGTAGGTGAAATCTGTCCGTCGGAATTGGGCAACCAACTGCTGAAAATCCTGCCGCTCGGACGGGGTGAAGGCGTCCGGTCGCTCGTCAGCCAAATCGCGCTCCGGCAAGGTCAGACGCTCGGCCAGCGAAACTTCGGCGTCCTCTGCCTCATCGACATCGTCCACCGCCCGCAGGATGCGCGCATCGGTCAAGGTATCGCCTAGGCGGACATGAACGGCTTCCAGCCTGTCGAGCGCTTCCTCGCGATCTTCGCCCTTTTCCAGATCGAGGTCGCCCGCCTTGGCGATGGTGCGCAGATCCTGCGCCAGCCACTGCCGTTCGAGGACTGCATTGCCTGCACCCTCGCGCATGCGGGCGGCAACCGCTTCGGGGTCGATGCCCGTGCCCTGCAGCGCCTCCGTAAGCCGTGCCTTCACATCCCCGTCGTCGAGACGCATCATCTGGTCCTCGCGTATATTCGCCCGCGCGTAGACGCCGTCGCGGGACGGCGCATCAAGCAGCGCGGCCGAGCGGTCCCCCAGCGGATTGAGATGCGCGACCGAGGCCAGGACATCGGTAAGCTTGCGCTCGATTTCCGGCCGCTCGGCTGCGGGTGCCCGGTCAATCGCAGCCTCGATCTGGCGGATGTTTTGAGAAAACTCGGTGATCAGCGTGTCGAATGCTGGCTCAATTTGGGACATGTAGATGACTCCGTCAGATTGGATCTGACCGCCACTGGCAAGGATGGTGCTGGCCCGCTCGAGCGCCTCGGCCACGTCATCGAAGTTCGACCGGGACGCCTCGGCCGCCAGACCCCGATAGGTCAGCGCGTTGCGCGCCACCGTCTGCAGGGCGGCGACCAGGTCGGCCCCGGTGCGCTGACGCTCGACCGGCGGCCGCCCCTCATCACGGGCCTTGTAGACCTCGTCTATCTCGGCGCGGTAGGTCGTGACCCCCCGGTCAAGACGCCGTGTCGCCTCGAGCCGGATCCCGTAGACCCCTGCCGCCTCGACCATCGCCACCCGGAAGGCGTCGTAGTTGAAGTGGTGATCCTTCCCGAGAAAGAACATTTCGCCATCCTTGCTGCGGCGGTTCAGAACGATATGCGCATGTGGATGCGCGCGATCTTGGTGTATTGCAGCAATATAGTCGAATTGCGACCCCTCACCTTGAAAGAACTTTTCACAGACGGATTCCGTGATCGCGCGCACCTCCTCACCGCTGGTGCCGACGGGAAAGGCCATCAGCAGATGCGAGGTATGGCCGAGCTTCGGGCTGTGCCGCTCGCCCCACTGGTTTTCAAATCGGCGCACGACCCGGTCGATCTCGGCCTCGGACAGGGTCTTCTTGCCATCATGTGTGCCACGGCTGTCGAGGATGTGGCTCGACTTGGTGGTGAGGTAGGTGAGCTGAGCCTTCAACTGTGCCCCGGTGTGGCACCCGCCTTTGGAAATCGGCTTGAAGATGGCCGGCGAATAACCCCGCGCCGCGCGCACCATCTGCGCGTTCCTGGCGAGTCCCTGCCAGCTGCCGGAGACCCGGCTCCAGTCGCGATCGAAGAGGGCAGGCCCGACACCGTGGGCAAGGCGCTTACCCACGCTTTAGCCGATCCGGGACGAGCGGGGCCCATGCCTTTGTGACCTTGAGCGCCAGATCGGCACGGCGCTTCAAGAGAAGCGCCTGCAAGCGATCAGTCAGATCGAGGATCAGCCCTGCGAATTCGCGAATATGCCCGTGGCTTTCAGCAGTGTAGGACAAAGGCTGGCCCTTTAGCCTGGCTTCGTTCAGCCGCCGTGCCACCTGATTGATGTTGTTGCCGATACGGCTGATGTCGGCCGCACGAGCAGATAGGGCCTCAGTCAACGCATGATCGGGCTCCAGGATTTCATCAGCAGCCAACACCAAATGGCGCAAGGCATCTGTGCGATTGGTGATGCCATGACGGGCAAGTGCTGCATCAAACGCGGCCAACTCGCGTCGGCTGACCCGCAAACCAATGACGATCGGCCGGCTGCCATTCGCGTTTTGCCGGTCCAGAGCGTGGTTCACGGCATTGTAGATCGTCTTCAGGCTGACCCCATACCGCTGGGCCAGATCAGCAGCGGCGACGCCCTGCGTACGCTCTTTGGCGATGCTCAGACGGTCTGTTTCGGTCAGTCTTCGGCCGCGTGACATTTTGAAGTTAACGTTCCTATTTCTTGCCACCTTCGTACAAGCCCGCCTTCTCCCAGCACAAGCGGAGAAGGCATTAAGGGCTTGTACTCAATGTAGAAAATCGGCCCCAAGGGCCGATTTGACGTCCTTTGGCAAATGCAGCGCGCAAGGCGCTCAATGTAACGCGTCCCGCGTTCCCTGCACCGTGCATCACGTCCAATGCACGGTGTCTTTCGCGCTCTGCAGCGCGTCTTCGGGCAAGTGTCCCGTGTCGACTGCAGCCCGCATCGCGCACCCTGCACAATGCACGGCGTCGCGTGCGCCTCGCGTCGCGTTCCGCGCTTCACGTGCTTTGGTGGATGCCGAATGCAGCACGTCTTTTGGCAAAAGCATCGCGCAACTTGGATCGCGGCGTCTGTCCCCTGCGCCCCGCTTTCTGCTCGCCGCAAAACGCGTAACGGCGAATGCATCCTGCCCACCGCATCGTGCATCCCGCCTTCCGCTTGACGCCGATGCACCAAGAGGTTAGCGACATTATTACATCTTTGTAGCGTTTCACCATTTTTGCAGGAGGTCTGCGCCCCATGCCCAACGACAATCTCGTGGTCATCGCCGCGATGGCCCGGAAAGGGGGGAGCGGCAAAACCACGCTCTCGCGTGCCCTGATCAGCGCTGCCGTGGCTGCCGGGCGTCGGGTTTTGCTGATCGACACTGATAGCACCGGAGTGCTTGGCGCCTGGCACGAACGAGCCGAAGCGGCGGGTCTGGGATCGCCTCTGCTGCGATCAATCTCGGTCGAGAGTGTGGGGGCCGTCGATCGCAAGATCGAGCAGGTCTATGATGCGGACTCGGCGGATTTCGTCTTTATCGACACGGCAGGCGTCGGCGCGGAATGGTCGGACGGGATCGCGGTTCTCGCCGATCACATTGTGACGCCGGTCATGCTCTCGACCTCAGATCTCGATGTCGGTGCGCAGACCGCCGACTGGTTCGAACGGTTGCGCGCGCGCGTCGATGACCCGGCGAGCTTGCCGCGCCACCATGTCGTTCTGAACATGGTTGACCCGAAAGCCACGCGCGCGGATGCCGCCTTGATCGAAGTGGCGATCGCTCGGTTTCCCGTGGTTGAGACGGTGATGATGCGCCGGAACGTCTACAAGGAGATGGACGAGAAAGGCCTGCTCCACGCCATCGCGCTGCAGAAGCAGGCCGATCCAAACCCCCTCATGCGCCCGCATGTCCGTCATGTTGTCGAGGCCCTTGAGGAGGCCACCGACATCCTCAACAACGTCCTGGCCGCGTGAGGACAGGGCGTTGAGAAAGAAGATTCCAACCATCACCCGGCCCGACCCAGCCTATGCCGCGTCCCTTCGGCCGGAGGGGGAGAAAGACCCGGGAAGGGAAGGGGCGGATCCGGAAGACACCGTCCTGATGCCGATGAGCATGACGGCAGACGTGGCGGATGAAGGCCAAGCGCCGGTGCCAAGCAGGCTTTCCGTGCCTTCGCAGCAATCAGGCCTGGAGGCTGCGGCAGACGCCGTTGCGGCGCCCACGGCATCGCCGCCCAGGGTCCGACGCATTCCGGCCACCCGCAAGATCGATATCCGGGTGAACGCGCTAGAACGGCAGGAAGAAGCCCTCATCGACTGCGGCGTCGACCCCGCCCATGTCATCCGGGCCGCTCTGCGCCGTGCCGTGAAGACCTGGCAGCTGGGGCCAGAGTTCGTCCCACCATCCGATGAGCAGAGAACGCGGATCACCGAATGGCGTGCGCGGACATCCCTGGCTGTCGATGCCAATGCGCTGAGAGCCCTCCTGCGCGCGCATGACCCCCTCGATGTGCTCAGCAAGTGGGCCTTGATCCGCGGGCAGCTGGAACCGTTTGTCTGGGCCGAAATCGATGTCCTGTTGGACGAGATCGCCCAACGTATTGCAGAGCCGCAAGAGGCACCAGACGAGCCAATAGCTTGACTATAAAGATAACTTCCATTTCAGACTATTTTTGTCGGCTTTTATCAATTTCCCCTTGAGGTTGTTTTTCCTGCGCATTAGCAGTGCTCGAAAGGATTAAATAGCCTCTCACATCTCCAGTGACTGGTCTGGTGAAAAGGAGCGCATCATGACCCCAAAACCCCGCCTCACCGGCGAACCGATCATGCGCATCCTCTGCAAGAAGACCGACAATCTGGTGGGTTTCCTCTACCAATGGAACAATGGCGATCTGCAGCCCGCGTGGCTGGACGATGCTTTGGCCGAGGTTCGCTACGAACCAATAAGCGACGCCGCCTGACCTCTGTCTGATCAGATACAGTACGGCTAATCCGGGCCGTTACATGGAGATGGATCCAACCTTTGGACTCGCTGGTGGTGCATAGAACCCGCTTCCATAAATCATCTGTTTGCCATATAGTGAGTTATAGAAAGGGATTCTATAGCTCATGCGCTGGAACTGGACACAACCCGACTGGCCGAACTTCCGCTATGACCGCGCTGCGATCGAGGCACTCGAACGGCGCTTTCTGCTGTCCTCAGGCGAAATCCTTGGTGCGGTCCGCCATGCGACAGGCGAGGAGCGCGACCGGCTGCGCATCGAGCTTCTGAGTGATGCGGACAAGCGCCATCGAGGGCGAGGTTCTGGACCGGTCCAGCGTCCAGTCCTCGTTGCGGCGGCAGTTCGGATCCGCGAAATGATTGCGCTTCAGTTCGCGGAATATCGTTGATCTGCAGCGCTTCAAAACGCGCGCCATCTCATCGACAGGGACCTTTGCGTGTCTCCAGCGTTCTATCTTGCGTCGTTCTGTGATACTCAGTTGCTTGTAAACGGCTCCCATACCGTTTCCTCTCGTTAGATAAACTACTGTTTTCTAACAAGAGTCGCAGTTGAGGATAGCGCGCGCCTGCATCCACAAACAAAACGCATAATTCTTTTTATGTAAATTAATGTTACATCCGGAGCGTCACGACCATCGAACCTCGGTCAAGAGATACTCCCTAATTATGCTGCGCACGACGATGCCATCGTTCTCAAAAACTGTAAAAACATAGACACCAGGTTGCACAATGATCCACCCGGCCGCCATGTCTTCTCCGGAGTAAAGCCGCTGAAGCAATCGACTGCCGACTTCCGGCCAGGCACTGCCATGATCGACGAGCAGAAATTCCGTGATCCATTCCTCAGGTGCCGTGATTAGCGGCTGAAGAAGAACGTGTTCAGGCTGACCGAAGCAAGGCTGTCCCAGTTCGTAGTGGGCGTGACCGCGAGCGTTTTTCACAACGACCTTTTCGATCCGTTCAAGTTCGGGACGCCAAATGAGCCGCTGGGCCCCATCTTCATCCACGTAGGCTTCCGCGGAGCGACTGATCTCGGCCGCCAGTTTCGAATTTCCAAAAAGTGCGCGGCGAGCGCTCTCAAACATTTCAGGAACGGGTTCGACGCTTCCAGACATGGTGGCGCCGAGAAAGGCCGCGAAGTATTCCTCGTTAGTTGAAAATCCATTGTTGCATTCCCCGCAAATCTCCACGACGTGAACATTGACCGGTAGCGGACGATCCAAGAGCACTTTCGAGGGAACGTGATCACGCGTACTCGTCGTCTCGCTCAACGAGGCTCCGCAGTGCAAGCAGAATCCTCTGTACCGTGCGTCCGTAAAGTCCCTAATCGTCCTCATTCAGCTGTCCAATTTGCTCGTCTATCTCCTTGAGGCGCAGTCTAACTGACGCGCGGTCAGACATCGGACCACGCGATGCGCGGTGATCTGGAGCACCGGATAACAATGCGATTAGATCGTCGCGCTCGTCCTCCAAAGTGGCCAACTGCTCCACGCGATTTCGTTCAGATTCGCTCTTCGACAGACGCTCCTTGGCTTCACTATCTTGCCTCAGACTTTGTTCCACCGCATCCAGATCTTTCTGAATTTCGGGATGATGTTCCGCGGCGATCCGTATGAAGTTACCAAACTCGTAGATGTGAAAGTCCTGATCGCTTTCGCGCATAAATTCTTCTACGAGTTCGGGCCGCGGACCAAGCTTCTTGCCCTTATGGATCCACCACCAGTCTTCCTTGACATCATCCGATATGAAAATGACTGGCCGTTTCTCTGTTTTCGCCTTCTCGATCATGTCCTTCCAGATGATCAGGTCGCCGTACTTGCGGTACTCGTCGCCATCCTTCTTGGCGTCTAGGTAACCGGGCGGCACCTTGGTCGCATATCGTGTTTCGCCCTCTTTCTTGATCTTCCCAAGTTCCGCTTCTGGCCACCGCTCACTGACACGATCCTCCAAGAGCTCAGTCAAGCGATTGACCACAGTCCCAATCTCCGCGTCAGGGTGTGCGTTTCGCGCGGATTCGATCCTATTTTTGAAGTCCGTCAGATGGACGTCGAGCGCTGAAACCTCGCGTTCGATGTCGATCGTGGGGTGGGCTCTCAACTGTCGCAGTTGTTCTCGGGCCTGTCGGATCGTCTTTTCATGATCCCGTAAGATCTGATCGTATGCGTCTAAGCCCGAGCGCTCCACGTCGAGCCGGTTTCTATGGAACTCGAGTCCGACCTGATAAGGCACCCAGAGGGACGGTCGTAAGACGCCGAAGAGGCGAAGCAGCTCCTCACGCACCGCTTTCGGGTGTCGCACGCAGTGCAGTAAGATGTTCGCGTCCGGGACGAAGAGCGCGTTCTTCCAAATCTCGGCAAGTTCCTCGGCCGTCTTTGGATACCATCCCTCAAGCGCTTTTCGCATCCCTCATTCCCACCAAACAATCGGGTCGACACCTAGGCGAGCGGCGGCGTCCCGAACCAGCTCTCGCATATCGAGATCAAACGTTTTGCCATTCTCTATCACCACGACCGAGCAGGCTTTCGCACGGGACGACGCCCGTTGCCGTTCGAAAGCCGCCATCAGCAGATGTTTCCAATCCCGACTGTTCCCCCAGCAGACCACCCTTCCGTCGCTCAAGAGCAGCCCGTGGGGTTTGATGTATTTCCGGACGATCGTGTGTTCCGGTGAGATGTTGAGCGCACGAAGAACCTGATCGGCGCTCTCAAGCAGCCGTTCGCGCGCATAATCCTTGACCAGAGTATCTTTGATATAGACCCGCACCGCACGCGGGTCCATGAAATGCCCGAGCTTGTCACCGATCTCGGGCGCGCGTGTCCACTGTTCGTAAAAGTTCGAGTGGTCCGCGTCTGACATGGTGAGCCAGCTCAAATCGTCCAGCTTCCCCCATAGCGCCTCCTTGATGGAGCGCCTGATCTCCTCGGGCATGTTCATTGCACGGTGCCCCCGCCATGGGGTGCTGGGAAGTCAAAACGGGGCAGTTCAAGCATCGCGTCACCTTCACGTGAGAAAAGATCGGCCTGATCTTTCATCCATTCCAACATAAAGCTCCCGGCACTGGCGTCGCGGAACTCAACGACGCCGGGCAATCGAAGCCGTTCGATGTCGCCCTTTGCGCCTCGCTCCAGCTCGATCACCTCCGCAATCCTGCGAATGTCGCTCACGAAATCCAGGACCACCACCTTGTCTTTGGTTGGGCTCGTTCGCAGGCCTCGCCCCAACTGTTGCACGAAGATCCTTCGGCTATGGGTCACCCGCATGAAAGCGATAAGATCCACGTCCGGCACATCTACTCCCTCATTGAAGAGATCTCGAGTTGTGACGAGGTCAAGGACGCCGCTCCTGAAACGGGCCATCACCTCGTCGCGCTCACGGGCCGACATCTCTCCGGTGATCGCCTCGCAACGTAAACCGAAGAGCCCGAGCATCGCCGCAAAGCTTTTCGCGTGCAAAACGGTGGAGCAAAACACGATACCAGACCGGCGACTTTCGGCGTCGAAGACCTCTCTTATCCTGCGGGCCGCCTCCTCGTCGCGTGTCGGCAGCAGCAAACGTTTGTTCAACTGTGTAATCGAGTATGCGTTGCGGGATTGATCACGCACGAATTGCCAATCGATGTCGTCCGCGAACATGCGGTAGTCGGCGTCGCACAGAAAGCCACGCCTCAGCCCTTCCGCGATTCCGACACGAATTACGGGTGGGCCCAGAAGTGTGTCGATGTCATAGCCATCCCCCCGCCAAGGGGTCGCGGTGACACCGCCAATCATTGAATCCACCATTCGATCAGTCACGTGGCGGAAGGTGTCGGAGCCGACATGATGCGCCTCGTCAATCAAGACAAGCCCGAAGTCCGGAAGCTCGTCGAGCCGCGTGACGGCACTTTGAACGGTCGCGAATGTTATCCCCTCCCAGAATGCCGGCGCCTCGCCTCCGATCAGGCGATGGGTTGGAATTGTTTTTGGTAGTTGATCCCAGAACGCACGCTGCAGCTGGTCCACGAGCTCGCGTGTCCCCGCCAACACAAGGGCCCTGCTATCTGGGACACGCGCGTCCGCGAAGAGACGCGCGGTCGCCTCCGACATCACCACGGTCTTGCCAAGACCGGTGGCGAGCACGACCTGCCCCCTACCCGTCTCCCGAAGCGCGCCCACGAAAAGTTCTACAGCGCTTTCTTGGTAATCTCTCAGATCTCTGCGCGCCGGCGGGAACTCCGGGCTCTTTTGGGCCATGGCGAGGAGCGTGGCGGGCTCAAGAATCCCAATCTTCAGACCAAGCTTGCCCCATCGTTCAATGGCCGCGCGTGTCGCAGGGCCCGCCGGTCGAGAAGTCGCAACGTACATCCGTGAGGCGCGGTAGAAGCGGCCGGCCTCGGCGACTTCGTCTACCGCCGCCGCCGTCGCGTAGCCATTGGTGGTGAACTTGCATTGAATGACCCAAAGTTCGTCATTCTTCCGGCCTAAGACATCCGCACCGCGATCTCCTGATCCGCCTACGACCCGCACATCCTGAAAACCATTGCAGATCAACAACCGAGCCACGTCTCGCTCGAAGGCCTGCCAGGGCCCTTTCAGTAATCGCCTGGAATCCAAAAAGGCGTCCGTCATTCGAAGTCCACGTCGGGCTTCAAAAGGCGAAGTGAACACGTCGCTCGAATGACCTCGTCGCGGTTCGCCGTTTCGAGATCACGAGACGACTGGTTCGCCAACCAGAGCGTTGGACCTGTCGCGCTTTTGTGCCGCCCCAAGTGCTCGTTTAGGCCACTTTCTTCTCGAATGCGACAGGGCTTTTCCAGCCAAGTGCTGAGTGACGTCGTCGCGGATTGTAGAACCCGTTTATGTATTCGAAGATCGCCATCTTTGCTTTCCGCCGCGTCTCCCAAGGATGCCGCCAGATCAGTTCAGCTTTGATGGTTTTGAAGAACGTCTCAACGGCGGCGTTGTCGTAGCAATTGCCCTTGCCGCTCATCGATACCTTGAACCCGTGTTGACGCAGGATCTTCTGGTAGTCGTGTGAACAATATTGCGACCCGCGATCCGTGTGATGAATGCAGCCTTTGGGCGGCTGGCGGAACGCGATGGCCATCTTCAAAGCCCTGATAGCAAGGTCGCGTTTCATGCGATTGCTCACCGCCCAGCCGATCACACGGCGCGAATGCAGATCAAGAATGACAGCCAGATACAGCCAGCCCTCCCGGGTCCACACATAGCTGATATCGCCAGCCCATTTTTGGTTTGGCTGATCAGCGGTGAAGTCCCTATCCAGCAGATTGGGTGCAATGTTGAACTTATGATCGCTATCTGTCGTGACCTTGTGTTTACGTGTCCGAATAACAGATATGCCGTTCTGACGCATCAAGCGGCCAACGCAGCGATGACCGACATTCAGACCAATCTCTTTCAGCTCTTCGGTCATCCGTGGCCTGCCGTAGCTACCAAGGCTAAGGCGGGACTGTTCCTTGATATGTGCAAGTGTGACCAAGTCAGTCCGTTGCCTGCGACTGGCGGGACGGCCGCGAAAGGCCCTCAATCCACGCGAGCTGACCTGCATCACTTGGCACATACGCTGGATGGAAAACGTAGATTGGTGCTCTTCGATGAACTTGAACCTCACGGCTTTTGGCTCGCGAAGAACACCGTGGCCTTTTTTAAAATCTCCCGCTCCTCCTTGAGGATACGGTTCTCGCGCCGAAGCCGGTCATTCTCTTTCGCGAGTTCTAAATCCTCTTTCGACAGCACATCTATGCCTCGATGCGCCGTGATCCATTTGTTCAGCGTCGACATGCCAACGCCCAAATCATCTGCCACCTGCTTACGCGTAAGCCCGCTGGTCAGTGCGATCCGCACCGCATCCTGGCGGAATTCGTCCGTCCGTTTCAGTCCCATCGTCAATCTCCTTTGTTGCAGTAAATGCTATCAAAGGAGCGGCATCAAACCGCGACAGGTCCACGTATCGCCAAGATAAGCCTCATAGCGAGTGACGAGACGCCGCCGCGCCTCCTCATCGATGTGATCGGCGCCAAAACTCAGCGTCTCAAAGGGATCCAACCAATACTTTCCATCGAAGAACAGCTCCGGATGCTGACTGAAGGTCGCGGCGACCGCTTGAGGATCCATATATTCCCAGAAACGGCCTTCAGAGATCACCTTGGGCACATCCACGACCCCGCGCGCGGCCATTCTTTTCGCCACATGTTCCCGGTCGGGTTTTGAGAGTTCGGTGTAGAGCGCTTGGCCCTGACCCTCCGGGACCAAGTTCGCCACCGCCTTCGCGAACTCCTCGAGTCCCGTGTTCGCCATCGATATGACTTCAGATGGCTCCAGCCGTGTCGCGCTGGCATAACTCGAGCGGTAGTCGGCGAGAATATTCGCCAGCGTCACGTCATGCACCTGACCTTTCAGGAAATCCAGGGTCTGTACCGAGAGCTCGGTCAGCAGCGCGTCCATGGCGGTCATCGTCATCGACCGAAACACGTCATGGGCCGGGTCGATCACGAATGCGTAGGTTCGGGTCGCCACGTCATCGAGTTCAAAAGACCAGGGAAGACTGCCCGTGAGCGCCTTGTCTGTTGAATCCGAGGCGAAGGCTTCCACTTGGAACTCCACGCGATAAGTGGGGTGCACGTATTTGCGCGATAGCTCATGAATCTGATTGCGCTCTGCCAGCTTCTCGGCGGGTTCCGGCTCTGGAGCGACACCCGCGCCATCGGTATCTTTTTGCGAGCCGCCGCCGGTCGACCCGCCCTCCTCATCGTCCAGGAAGCCATCAGGAAAGTCGGTGTCGCCACCTTCGTCCAGAATTCCATTGTCTTGCTCCTCTACCAGTTTCCACCATCGCTCGTCGTCAAGATAGTCGGCGTCGTTCTCATAAAACGACTGGGCCATCTGCTCGGACCGGTCGTTGTCCTTGACCACGAGCACCCGTGACCAAAGACCGTTCTTTCCTTGCGGGCTGGAGCGCCGGAACGCTTGGAACAATTTGTAGAGTGGGCTCGTGTTCCCGTCGAAGCCACTTTGCTTCGCCGCTTGCGGCCGCAATGGGCCTTCACCCCGGACGACACGGACCATCTCCTCCCAAGACGGGTCGTCCCGCTCGAAACGATCTTTGGTGTAGCTAACGCGGCAGTGGTCGAGATGAACCTCCCCCACAAAGCGGCCGCGGCTTCGCGGATCGTCAATCGGATACTCTATCTCCGCATTGTCCCCGTTGTTCCAAGCGAAAAGGTCTTTCGAGCCAATCTCGATCTTGCGGCCGTTGCGGACGAAATCGATACCGAAGTCAGATTTATGCAAATAGCGCTGGAGTCCAACCCATCCCCTCACCCGGCGTTCCGTCGTCACGATCTCGCAATTCGGGCCGTCGTTCGGGCATTGCTCCTCATCGCCGTTCAACGCCCGCATGCAATGCGTGCAATATCTCCTAGGCGCGAGCGCGACGTCGAAACGCTCAACCGCATGGACAACCGTCCCGTCGCTCAGCTCCACCGAACGATCGGGATCCCAATGACAATGGCGCCTGGGTTCCAGCTTCGTACCGTTCACCTTGAGTCTGATCCGACCCGCCTCGGACTCGCGCAAGATCGCGGAGTAGGCGCGAGCAAGGTGCTTGCGGATTGTACCAAGATTGGCCGATCGCGCGAGATAGGCGCGCTGGTCGGGCTTCAGCTTCGTAATGATGATTTCGGTCCCATGTTGCATGTGGTCCGGCTTCACCCGTGTTTGCCGCGGTGTCTTGTAGCTCTGACTCGCCCTCAGGCCCTCGAGGTCGATACGCACACCGACCCATTCTGGCTCGCCAGCGCGGGTGGTCCAGACTTCTGTTACCGTGCCGAGCCGAGCGGTGGCAATGTTGAAACCCATGCCGAACAGCCCGAGGTTAGTCAGAGGATTGTTGCCCGACCACCCAGCTCGAACCGCGCGTTCCAATACATCGATCGCCATCCCGGGGCCGTTGTCTCGGATGGAGAGACGTGCGTCGCTCTTGTTCGAGGTGGGGATCGTGATCGTGATTTCAGGATGTTCTATCACCGCGCCAGATCGAGCCGCCCCTACGAAACCATCAATGCTGTTGTCAATCAGTTCGGCGATGCAACGCCACTGGTGAAGATTGATCTCGCCGAGCATCTGCAAGACGCGGGCATCGGGAGTAAGGTCAAATTCTTGAGTCATGTTTTCCACCGATCAGGCTCCACTCACTACGAACTACTGGAGTTTCGTGTGTTAAGAAAGCTTTGCCCGAGGAATCTGGAGTTTAGCGATGATTTTTGAGCACGACGGGCAAACGTGGGTGCCTTCGCTTGGACGGGACTTATTCCTCGTTCTCAATTTTCATGAGCGGGATGCCCTGCGCATTTCGCGGAAGTTGGGCAGTGATTTCGCGTGATCTCGGGCACGCATTTCACGGCATCGCGGGCAGCCATTTCATGCCCTCGGGCAGGCTGGCCAACAGGTGATATAGAGTCAGGGCGCGACGCCCTGGTCAAGCGTTTTCATCGTGCTCATTTTTCTGCGCATGCTGTCGCCGGTGAGCGTCAGGCGGTGTGCATTATGGACAAGGCGGTCAAGGATGGCATCTGCGAGGGTAGGATCTCCGATCACCTCGAACCATTGATCGACAGGCAGCTGGCTGGTCACAATAGTCGAGCCACGACCTTGGCGATCATCGAGGATTTCAAGCAGGTCGCGACGCTCGATCGGTGACAGAACTGACAGCCCCCAATCATCGAGGATCAACAATTCAGTGCGTTCGATCGCCTTGAGGACACGGGCATGCCGCCCATCGCCTCTGGCAATGGCCAGCATCTGGAACAGGCGGGGCACGCGGTGATAAACGACGCGCCGATCATCGCGGCAGGCCTTGTTTCCGAGGGCGCAGGCAATCCAGCTTTTTCCTAAGCCTGTTGGGCCAGTGATCAGCAGATTTTCATGGCGGTTGATCCAGCCACCATCGATCAGATGCGCCATGACACCTGCATCGATGCCGCGCGGGCTGCGCATATCAATATCTTCAACGCAGGCTGCGTGACGCAGGGCGGCAAAGCGCAACCGGGTTGCCAGTCTCTTGGCGTCACGCTCTGCTGTTTCGCGATCAACAAGCAGGCCCAGCCTTTCTTCGAAGCTGAGGCTTTCGAACATGGCGCCAGCGCGGCGCTGCTCGTGCAGGGCCTGTGCCATACCGGTCAGTCCGATCGCCTCCAGGCGGTCGCAAGTGGGATGTGTCAGCAAGGGTAGTCTCCTTTTCAGTGGTAATATTTCTGGCCGCGTATGTTGGGGTGTTGCAGCGGCAGTTCATCGGGTTCGGGCTCCATGAAGGCCTGATCAAGCCCGGTCTTCAGGATGGAACGGATGGATGAGACCGACCGGGCCTTGATACTGATCCCGCGACGACACGCAGCATCAAGCCGTTGCGGCTCAAAGCTTCTGGCCAGCGACAGTATGCCAAGACAGGTCCGAAAGCCCTGCTCGGGATGCGGCCTGTCCTGCATCACGATGTCGCAAAACGCAGCTACCGATGGTCCCAGCTTTGCAGCACTGCTCAGGATCCGCGCAGGCGTCCATTCCGCATAGCGGCGGTGGGCCGAAGGCATATGCTCTGGCGCCGTGATATGGCTGCGGCGTCCAGGGTCGCGCATGTGACTGGCGACGCGCGTGCCACGATGGAAGACCTCCACGGTCCTGTGGGTGATGCGCGCGTCAACCACCTGCCGGATCAGGCTGAACGGTACGGAATACCAGCAGCGATCCACCTCGATATGGTAATCCGGCGCAACACGGGCGCGTTTCCAACGCGCAAAGACATAAGGTTCAGCGGGCAATGGCTGCAAGTTCGGCCGATCGAGCGTCGCAAACAGATCCGCCCGGCTTGCCCCATAATCGCGCATGACACGCATGTTCAATGCGTCCAGCAACGGCCGGATGGCGGCATTCAGCTCTGCCAGCGAGAAGAACCTGTGATTGCGCAGCCGTGCGAGGATCCAGCGTTGGGCAACCTGAACGGCCACCTCGACCTTGGCTTTATCTTTGGGTTTGCGCACGCGCGCAGGCAGGATGGCCGTGCCGTAATGTTCCGCCATTTCAGCATAGGTCCGGTTCAAGCCGGGATCATACCGGTCTGCCTTGATCACGGCCGACTTGAGATTGTCGGGCACGACGACCTGCGGCACGCCGCCCAGATAAGCGAACATTCCGACATGGGCTGCAATCCAGTCCTCAAGGCCTTCGCTGGCGACAGCCACAACATAAGTATAGCTCTAGGCACCCATCGTCGCGACAAACAGCTTGGTCTCGCTGACCTCACCCGTGGCCGGATCAACAACGTCGATCGTATCACCCGCAAAATCGACAAATACCTTCTCACCGCCGACATGTGTTTGCCGCATGCTAGGCCGGACACGCCCCTTCCACGCCTCAAAATGGGTGCAAAACCAAGTGTAGCCAAACCCGTTGGGATGCTGCGCACGATATTCTTGCCAGAGCAACATGCGGGTCACGCTGCGCCGGCGCAGCTCTTTATCAATCACCGCCCAATCCGGCACCGGGCGGTCTGGGTCAGATACATCTGACGCGTTTGGAAACAGCAACAGCTCGAGGCTGTCGTCATTCAGACCTTCCGGCAGTGGCCACGTCAAACCCGCATCACGCGCGCGGCGCAGATAGGTCCCAACACTTCCTTTCCCAAGCCCCAGCGACGCAGCAATCGCACGCTCGCTCAGCCCTTGGGCAAATCTCAATCTCAATACGTCCCGAATACGGCGCATGGTCAAACGTCCTGTCGGCATCCCAATCCTCCTGTTCTTCAGGAGGCGGAGTAACTGCAGTTCGTTGGCCAGTTCTGCCCATGATCGGTAAGCGTTCCCAGGAGGGCACTGTCGGTTCAGCTTGACGTCTTGGAGTTCCACGGGAGCAGATCGTCGATGGCGCTCTGTGGGTGACCATTGGCGATCGCTGTGAGGGTTGCCTTGAGATAGGCGAAGGGCTCGACGCCGTTGATCTTGCAGGTTTCGATCAGTGAGGCGATGCGGCCCCAGGCGATACCACCCTCGTCATGCCCAGCGAAGAGGGCGTTTTTCCGATTGAGGGTGATGGGGCGGATCAGGTTTTCGACGCGGTTGTTGTCGATCTCGACGCGCCCATCGGCCAAGAAGGTCTGCAGTCCGTCCCAGTGATTGTGGATGTAAGTCAGCTTTTCACCCAGCCGGGATTTGGCGGAGATCTTGCGGCGCTCAGCCTCCAGCCATTCACCGAATGCTGCGACCAGCGGGGCACTGCGGGCCTGACGGGCAGACAATCGCTGGCCGGGGGAGATGCCACGAATGTCAGCTTCGACGATATAGATTTCAGCGATGCGGCGCAGGCCTTCGGCGGCGATCTCTGAGCCATCGCGGTCAAAGACTTCCTTCAGCTTGCGGCGCGCATGCGCCCAGCAATGGGCCACCCGAATGGGGGCACCGCCCTTGCGCGTGGGTTTGGTCAGCCGGTTATAGCCCTGATAGCCGTCGATCTGCAGGATGCCGTCGAAGCCTGTCAGGAAGGTTTCGGCATTCGCGCCCGCCCGACCGGGGGCATAGAAGTAAACCACACCGGGCGGATCTTCACCGCCCCATGGTCGGTCATCGCGGGCCAGTGCCCAGAGATAGCCAGTTTTGGTTTTACCGCGCCCCGGATCCAGCACCGGGGCCGTGGTTTCGTCCATGAACAGTTTGTTGGATCGTTTCAGGTGTTCGGCCAGCCGGTCGACGACGGGCTTGAGGTGGAAGGCCGCCTTGCCGACCCAGTCCGCCAGCACAGCGCGGTGCAGATCAAGACCCGCACGCGCCAGGATCTGGCTTTGGCGGTATAATGGCAGATGATCCGCATACTTGCTGACCAGCACATTGGCGATGGTGGCCTCGGTCGGCAGGGCACCCATGATCAGATGCGATGGTGCGGGAGCCTGGGTCACGCCGTCGGTGCAGGTCCGGCAGGCGTATTTCGGGCGCACGGTGACAATGACGCGCAACTGCGCCGGCACGATGTCCAGCCGCTCACTGCGGTCTTCCCCGATCTTGTGCATGACGCCGCAGCCGCAAGGGCAGCTCAGGCTGTCAGGTTCGATGACTTCTTCGATGCGCGGCAGTGCGGCCGGTAGATTGCCGATGGTGCGCTTTGGCGCAGATTTGGTTGTCGTCTTGTCACCTGTCTGAGCGGCCAGTTGGTCCTTCTGCACCTCGACCTCAGCCAGGGCGATGGACAGATCCTCGAACGCCAGCTGCCGCTCATCCTCGGTCAGCTTTTCCGACCGTTTGCCATGTAGGGCATGGTTCAGCTCCGCAATCAGGTGCTCTTGCCGTTGGGTGATTTCCGTAAGCGCCGCTACCTTTTCCATCAACGCCAAAACCGCCGCACGCTGCGCAGCAGGGATGGTGGATAGGTCAATGGCGGGTGTCGTGATCATGCCATCAGGATACGATAAAACCCCATTAAAAACACACAAAAGACAGCGGTTGATTCACTCTGCCGCAGCAGGTGGGCGCATCTCCAGAGCCTTGACCTTGCGCCAGTCCAGACCGGCAAACAGGGCCTCGAACTGGGCGTGGTTCAGCGCCATCATCCCGTCCTTGATCGCCGGCCAGGTGAAGGTCGCTTCTTCCAGCCGCTTATAAGCCATCACCAATCCGGTGCCGTCCCAATACAAAAGCTTCAGCCGATCCGCCCGGCGCGAGCGGAACACAAAAACCGTGCCGGTGAACGGATCCTTGCGCAGCACCGACGACACGATCGACGCCAGCCCATCATGACCTTTCCTGAAGTCCACAGGCTGCGTCGAGACCAGAACCCGCACACGGTTTGATGGGAACATCATGGCTGACCCTCGATTGCCCGCACGATCTCGGCAACCCGGGTCGAACTGGTCGTGCCATCGAGCCGGACTGTCACACGACCAATCGCAATCTCGATGGAGGTATGGGATGACTCGTCAGGCTTCGCGGACCGCCCCGCAACGGCCGACATATGCGCACAGCCGCCACCATCCGAGACTACGAGTGGCGCAAAACTAAAGGCGTCGTCATCGCCCGCAGGCAAAACCAACCGGCCATCGCGTGCTTGACTCCGCCATTCCGACAAATGGTTCGCCCGAAGCCCATACCGCGCCGCAACTGCATTCACGCTCACGCCCGGCTGCAAACTCTCAGCCACGATCCGTGCTTTGACCTCATTGGGCCACCGCTTCTGGCCATTGGCCCGTATCTCCACCCCGTAGTCCATGAGAAACTCTACCGTAGTCGCCATCGCGAAACTCCCGCCCAATATCCGTCAGAAACGGAGTCGCAGCTCAGGCGAAAACTGGGAAGGTGTTGTCCAGGCAACGCTTACCATGATCGCGTGAAATCACTGCCCGCGATCGCGTGAAACAGGTGCCCACCTTCCCATGAAATCGCTGCCCACGATCAGCTGAAATCAGTGCCCGCCATCATGCGAAACGCGCAGGATGCCCAGCTTATTGGCTTTATTGGCATAGCTCTTCTCAAAGACATTGGTCGTGAAAGTAAGAACGCCGACCGGTAGCGCGTGCAGAAGTGCTTCGCAGCGTTCTAAGGAGGCTGCGTTTAGCGAATGTTTCGTGACGGGCCCGAGGGGATCAAAGGCTGTATTAGCGCCGACAATTACATCGCAATAACCGGCGCGTCGCATGCGACCAAAACCCGAGACCTGCAATTTCCCCTGGGGGTGGGCGCTAACTATAGAACCAGTGGGCTACAGCACACGCGATATTGGTTAAATCTACTCAGATAATCGTAAACTCACTTTATCAACCACATACTTACATGACAGCATGACCGATAATGGTGGGTCAAAGCAGCATCTAGTCGGTGTCGTTGGGCCGCTCTTCCATTTCTGTCTCCCTGTCCGGATCGAAACGATCAGCTTGGCGAATACCTTCAGCGAACGCGTTAAAAATGGCCTCCGTCGTCCTGAAAATAGGCTTGATCCGGAAATGCTCGGCGACATCTAAGCGAATACTTTCAGTAGACTTGGCCTCGGGGTTGCCAACCGCCCAAGTTCGACCTGGATGTATCGTGTCCCATGGCGACTTGTTGTTTGCGCGGGTGGTCGCTGCGTCACCATGCTTGCCGATCCCGAAAAGTATCTTGGTCTCGTTGTTCCATATCGGCCAGAACAGACGGATCAGATGGTTTTCGGCAGCGGCTTGGTAACCACTCTGCACGGCCAAGGCTCGGCATTCGAAGTCCTTGAGGTCGATGCCCGCCACTTTCTCTATGTTTTTACGATGCTCATTCAATCTACCAAAGAGTTTTGTCTCTTGTTCTACGACAGTTTTGGCACCGGTCGGAGGATCAGCTTTCCCAACGTAGATCGGGGTTTCGGTGCCGGAGATCGGCGCGTAAATATCCGCAGGCCCTTTATAGTATATCGCATACACGCCTGAACCGTAGAACGGCGTGATCGCTCCAAGCGGTAATCGTTCTTGTGATAGCAGAGCCAAGGCCACAAAATGCCCAATCAATCGCGGTTCCGAGGGATCGAAAAACGCATCCGGCAATCTTATCGGATCAATGTTCCGCTCCAGCTTGCGTAGCGCGTCCTTCATATCGGTGATGGCCGCCAGAACGCGCTTACGCGAAGGTGGAGTCAGCTCCGCTACCCGAACCATTTCTGCGAACTGCTCCAAGGCAGCAGCTGTCTCATCCGCTTTTTTGAGCTCGGGTCGGCGTGCCATCGCTAAGCGACCTCGGACTCGTTCAGCCTGGCAGCAACGCTCTCGCCGACAACTCGCGCAAGCTCCGCTGGAACGGCGTTCCCCAGTTGTCGCATGCATTCAGTCCATGCGCCGTGGAATTTGTACCCATCTGGAAACGTTTGGATTCTAGCGCCTTCGCGGACCGTGAAGTATCGAACCGAGCCATCGGCCCTGCGCAGCATGTTCTCTCCGCCGGGCACGCCGTGAACTCCCGCCTTAAGAGTTTTTGCTGGCTCGTCAAGATAGCTCCCGGTATGGCCTGGATAGGCCTTCGCGTTTGGCTGAAAACGATGATCCGAGACCATTTGCGAAGTTTTTGCTCTCTCCGGGTCCGGCAGATCTCCGATCGCGTCCCGCGTCGTGCGCCACGGCAGACTTTCTGGTTTTTCTTCGACAGATAGGCGCTTCGACAACTGCAGCGCCCGCCCTTCGAGAACCCGGTCTTTCTTGGCAACGCTGTGACGCTCCCAGTAGCCACCGAACATCTGATCCCAAACGAGCGCGTTCTGCGTGAAGTCGCCCGGCCCAAATGACCACCGCGCGTCCACATCGTCACGGAACCCAACAAACAGCACGCGCTCACGTTTTTGCGGCACACCGTAATTTGCCGAGTTGAGTAGCTTTGTAACCACCTGATAATGGAGTCCCGGACGTCTCGTCGAGGTATGGTGTTGCTCAAGGCGGCAAAGGTGCTCCTGCCACTCCTCATCAGGTCGAGCCACGAGTTCAGGGTGCTCCATCTGGAGTTTCACATATTCAAAATAGCTAAGGAACGATGCCCGGGTTAGTCCTTTCACATTTTCGAAGACGAACGCACGAGGGCGAGCTTCCCGAAGCGCGCGCACAGCCTGCGGAAACATGTCCCGAGCGTCATCGTATGCACGATGTCGGCCTCCCAAGCTGAACGGCTGACAGGGTGGACCGCCGGAGATCAGATCGAGCTTTCCCGCAAACTGCATAAAATCGACCTTGCGGACGTCGCCCTCGACGACGCGCCATGGACGCTCTCCCTTTGGCCGACGATCATCACCAAGAATTCGGTGGTTGTCGCGAAGAGTATCGCAGCACCATTTGTTGTACTCGACAACCATTTGCGGAACGAAACCCGCCTGCGCGAGTCCTATCCCAAGTCCGCCTGCACCCGCGAAGAGCTCCACCGATTTTCGGAACAAGGGCTTGGCAGGCTGTTTGCTCGACATGATGCTCCTCCTGCAGGGCTTTTCGTCGACTTAGAACAAAATCCCCGTCAAGTATCAAGAACAGATTGACAACATCTGGTTAAGGTTCGAGCCGCGACCCCCACAGATTGACCGAACCTAACAGCAGGTAGGCCTTGCCTCAAGGGGGGGGCGAATTCAGCGTTCTACCCTGATAAGTAGTAGATAGTTCGCCGGCCCTTCGGCATAGAGTTTGACGTAAAACCAAACCTGCCTTGAATTCATGTATAACCATAAAGGAAAATAGGGGGCTCATGCCCCCTTCTCGAACTTCATGACCGGGATGCCGAGCTTCTTGGCTTTGTCGGCAAGGTTCTCCTGGATACCGGTTCCTGGGAAGACGAGGACACCCACGGGCAGCACATCCAGCATCGCGTCGTTGCGCTTGAAGGGGGCTGCTTTGGCGTGCTTGGTCCAGTCAGGCCTGAAAGTGACCTGCGTGACGCCCCGGGCTTCGGCCCATTTGGCCGCGATGAGTTCCGCGCCCTTGGGGCTTCCACCGTGCAGAAGCACCATATCGGGATGTTTGGTCTTCACCTGATCGAGCTTACCCCAAATCAGGCGGTGATCGTTGAAGTCGGTTCCACCGGTGAGGGCGACTTTGGGGCCTGCGGGGAGCATCACCTCGGTTTCCGCGCGGCGCTTGGCGGCCAGGAAATCGCGGCTGTCGATGAGCGCCGCGGTCATGTGCTGGCGGTTCACCATCGAGCCCGTGCGGGGGCGCCAGGTCGATCCCGTGTGATGGACAAACTCGGTGGCGGCGTGATCGCGCATCATGTCCATGCAGTTGCGTCGTTCGATCAGCGTCAGGCCTTCGGCCGTCAGGCGCTCGAGTTCGGTGGATTTCACCTCCGAGCCGTCCTGCTCGCGCTGAAGGCGGCGCTGCGCCTGTTCGTTCTCATCAAGCGACCGCTCAACCCTCGCCGTGGCGCGGTGGAAGAGGTTGACCTGGCCCCAGAGCACCTCTTCGAGGTCGGGTTCCATGCGGGTGTCTTCCAGGGTCGCAACGAGGGCATCGAAGATGTCTGCGACGGCGACCGCAAGGCGCTGCCCATCGGGCATCGGGCGCGGATCGGGCTCATCAAAGGGACGGAAGCCATAAAGCTGCAACTCGTCGAGCGCATGGGCGGTCTGGGATGCGGTGTGGGCGGGTTCATACGCGTCGTCGTGGGTGTGGATCGTCATCTGTTCTTGCCTCCGGGCCTGTCTCGTCCGCACGTCATCCCGTGCGGCCTTCGTGGGCAGCGAAAGCCGTCACTGGGGACGCCCCCTCACCCCGCCTTCGGGGCCGGAACGCATGTGGAGGAGGGCGGCAGGCAAGCTATTTGTTTCGCGATGCAAAGCGGGGGCTCGTCCCCCGCGGCGGAAATAGCTTGCCTGCCGCCCTTGATGGGGCGTCCTCTTTGACGGCCGCCTGCCCATCTCTTGAAGGCCGCTCGGGTGTCGGGTGGATGAGATTTACCCGGGAAGAGGCAAAGGTGATGATCCACACCCGCGACAGGACTGCAGGACCCCTACCCCCCCTCTGCCCCTGACCGCCCCCTGCGCGATGCTGCTCAGCCTGACAGGCGCTGCCGATCCTCAAGCCCGATCTGCCCTGCCAGATGCTGGCGCAGCGCCTCTTTGCCGGTCGCCCGGAGATCATCGTTGAAATCCCCGAGCAGCGGTTCCAACACCCGAACGGCAATCCCGACCTCGGTTGCTCTGGCGCTCAACCTCTCTGCCGCGCGTTGCCCGGCCGGATCGCGGTCTATGGCGATGTAAAGGCGCTGCAGCCCCTCCGGCAACTGGACCGCCCCGAGGTGACCCGACGAGAGAGCCGCCCAGACAGGAAGGCCAGGGGCCGCCTCGGACAGGGACAGCATGGTCTCGATGCCTTCGCCGACCACAAGGATGTCCTCAAGCGGGGTCAGCCTGACTGCATTGCCCAGGAGGTGACCCATGGCCCGCCGCTGCGTCTCGACCTCCGCCTTCCCCTGTCCGTCAGGTGCCAACCAAGTGCGATGCACACCCTGCAAGGCCCCTGTCCCATCGGTGACCGCAGCTATCAGCGCCGGTCTGGGGATGCTCCGGGTCTGGCCCTCATCCCGATGCCAGCACTTCGGTTGGAAGCGCAGCGCGCTCATCGTGCCGCCTTGGGTGATGCCCCGGGCGCGAAGGTAAGTGTCAGCAAGCGTGCCTGCGACCGGCACCGAGGCTGCAAACAATCGCGCCGCCGCCGCTGGTGTGCCGCCGGGGGGTTTGGCCTTCTTCGGCACTGGCGTATTCGGGAGGACCGGCTGGGGACGGCCAAGATGCGCCCGGGCCTCGGCCAGAAGATCGGGAAAGCGGGAGATCCCGGTTCGCTCGCGGATGATGTCGAGGAGATCGCCATGCAGTCCGACAGCCGCGTCCTGCCATTTGCCACGGGCTCCCGGTCCTGATGTGGGTCCAGTCAGCCGCACGAAGAGCGACCGGCCGGGGTTG
Source organism: Pseudosulfitobacter sp. DSM 107133 (assembly GCF_022788695.1). NCBI lineage: Bacteria > Pseudomonadati > Pseudomonadota > Alphaproteobacteria > Rhodobacterales > Roseobacteraceae > Pseudosulfitobacter > Pseudosulfitobacter sp. DSM 107133. Next base: position 28,155 of record NZ_CP085160.1, on the reverse strand, counting down.
TTCTGCAAATCGCCGACGATCCAGTAGGACCCTTCCCGCCGTCCGGCGGGAAGGTAGGCGCGACACACGCTCTCTGCGTTCTCCGCCAGAGCACGGATCACATCTTCAGTCTCGGAATACATGGCTCAGGACCCTCCACGCGCATGTAGTCCTGTCACGAGACAACGTGCAAGCAGACGATCAAGCACTGCGATGCCGCTGGAGTCTGCTGGGCAGAAGAGCCGCAGCTTCCAGGCGATGATCTCCGAGAAGAACCCATCTGCCTTGAGCCGGTCCTTGGCGGCACCCAAAAAGCCCGACAGCTCGATCCGGTTGACGCCCATGACGCGCGAGCGGTGCAGCTCCATCCCTTCGGCCAAGCGCACGACCGTCTTGCCCTCCAGAACAAGGGCATGGACCTGCGCCGCCGTGAGCTTCGGCGCATCGGCGGCAAGTGTGGTCGCGACCCACGACGGCGAAACGCGGCGACCGATGATGCGCTGACCGTCATCGGTTTGTAGTCGGTAGACGCGGGTTTCGTCCTGTGGGAGCTGCTTCCAGATCGGCAACAGTAGGCCAGCGACGATGTGCAGCGTTGCTTCCGAAAACTCCGGCACCTCGGCCAGTTCCGCAGTCCAGGCGGCGGTGAAGGCCGCGCGGTCGGCCTCCAGCCAGTGGGTGTCCTCCATCATCCTGGCAGAGACCGTGCTCGACTCCATCGGGCGGATCAGCCGCAGGCGGGGTTCGATGGTGCCGTCATCCAGCATCAGGCTGGTGGCGAGCACCTGCACCGCCGCCCGGCCAGAGCGGCTGTTGACCAGAAGCCGGGCCTTCGGGTCATCGAGCCAGTCGAGCGCATCCGCCAGTGACAGCGGTGTATTGCGCTGCTTTTGCGCGATGCTCAGCAGCTGGGTTTCCGCGCCGGAGCCGGGATGGGTGTAGATCACCCGTGCGTCCGTCACCTGAAAGCTCTCGGCGCGCAGCGTCTCCAACCCCAGATCATAGACCCCGGCTGCGATGGCCCCCTCGATCCGCTGCGCCAGCAGTTCCTCGAAAGCGGTGAACAGAGTGCCCTGCATATGAATCGTCAGCGCCAGCAGCCGATTGAGGAAGGTCGTAATGGGGGGCAGGTCGTCTTTGAGACCGTTGTCATCGGTGAGGCTGAGGCCCGTCGCATCCTCGAAAGCTACAAGTGAACAGCCCGGCACATCGCCACGATAGATCCGGCGGTAGAGCTGGCGCAGGGCATCGCGGGCATAGGGCGATTCCAGATTATCCTCGGGACGAAACAGTCCCTGCCCGCCAGTCTGGCGCTGGCCGCGGGTGATCGCCCCAAGCGTGTCGAGGCGTCGCGCGATGGTCGACAGGAACCGCTTCTCCGCTTTCACATCCGTAGCCACAGGTCGGAACAAGGGCGGCTGCGCTTGATTGGTGCGGTTGGTGCGGCCCAGACCCTGAATGGCCGCGTCGGCTTTCCAGCCGGGTTCCAGAAGGTAATGGACCCGCAAGCGCTGGTTCTTGGCTCCAAGATCGGCGTGATAGCTGCGCCCGGTGCCGCCGGCATCCGAGAAGATCAGGATGCGCTTATGGTCATCCATGAAGGCGGCGGTTTCCGCCAGGTTGGCAGAGCCCGCCCGGCTTTCCACAACGAGGCGCGCGGCATGCCCCTCGCCCTTACGCACGATCCGGCGCGAGCGGCCCGTCACTTCCGCCACCAGATCAGTGCCGAAGCGTTGGACGATCTGATCCAGCGCGCCGGGCACCGGCGGCAGCGAGGCCAGATGCTCGATCAGCGCGTCGCGCCTGCGCGCAGCTTCGCGACATTCCACCAGCTGGCCGTCGTGCGCGACGGGCCGCGAGGAGAGGTTGCCTTCGCTATCGGTGAAGGGCTCATAGAGCTGCACCGGGAAGGAATGGGCGAGGTAGTCCAGACAAGCCTCTCTTGGCGTGATATCCACCCGCACATCGTTCCACTCGTCCGTGGGGATGTCCGACAGGCGGCGCTCCATCAGCGCCTCGCCTGTCGAGACGATCTGGATGACGGCCGCGTGGCCTGCGGCGAGATCGGCGTCGATGGCAGCGATCAGGGTCGGGGTTTTCATCGAGGTGAGCAGATGGCCGAAGAAGCGCTGCTTGGCGGACTCGAATGCGGAGCGTGCTGCAGATTTGGCCTGGCGGTTCAGCGTGCCGCTGTCACCCGTGATGTTGGCCGCTTCCATGGCGGCCGTGAGATTGTTGTGGATGATGGCTAATCGCGAGGACGCGATAATGCGAAGGAACGCGGCGCCATCGCTATTGTTCGGGGATTTGAGGGCTACGTCCTTCACATTATCTCTCCTTGGTTTGGGGTCAGAGGGTATCGAGCCAGGCGAGCAGGTCCGCGTCACGTTTCCATCGCGCGGGTCGATTTCCTGCTGTCGGAACGCCGACCTGTTCGAGCGCCTTTCGCTTGGTTTCGAGATTGGCCTGGGCGTAGTGGTTGGTCGTGTCGAGACTGACATGTCCCAGCCAGCTTCGGATGACGGTGATGTCGACGCCCGCCGCGACGAGGTGGACGGCCGTTGCGTGTCGGAAGCTGTGCGGCGTCACATGCTTCGAACGAAGCGTGGGTGTCGTTTTCGCCGCCGCCGCGACGTAGGCCGCCAGCTTGTACCGCACGCCCGAGGCTCCCAGTGGTTCGCCGTAGCGATTGACGAAGATGCGCTCATCGGGTGCGCGCGGCTGCCGCTCCAGCAGTTTCTTCAGCAACGTCACAGTTTCCGGCCAGAGCGGGCAGATACGTTCCTTTCGGCCCTTTCCGTAAAGACGCACGCAATACGGTGCTTCGAACCGGATCGCCTTGGGACAGAGATCGAGCGCCTCTTGGATGCGTGCACCACTATTATAGAGCAGCGACAGCAGCACATGGTCTCGCATCCCTTCGATCGTCGATCGGTTCGGCTGCGCGAGGATGGCCTCGACCTCTCCCGGTTCAAGGTAGCAGGGTGCGGCAGAGGGTTTGCGCTTGAGCGGGATCGTGAGGACCTCGGCGCATTGGGCGACATATTCGGGGCTCTTGTCCGCCACGAAGCTGAAGAAGCTGCGGATCGCGGCAAGCCGACAGTTGCGCGTGCCGATCGTGCCCTTGCGACCATGCTCAGCATGGTTGAGGAACGCGCGCACCTCGCTGGCGGAGACGTCCGCCAGGGTGACCCGTGCGACACCAACGCCGTTTCGCTCCGCGACGAACCGGAGCAACAGCCGCCAAGTGTCCCGATAGGACTTGATGGTATGGATCGAGGCGCTGCGCTGTTCTGCCAGCCATTCCTGGAAGAAGGCCCGCAACAATTCGGGGAACGGATTGGCCGATTTCACGACAGTGCCTCCCCGTTGAGGCAGGGGGCGCCGACGGCGCGGAACCGCTCGCTGGCTTCCTGCAGCAGATCCTGCGTGACGGTGATGTAGACCAGCGTGGAGTTGATGTCCCGGTGACCCAGATAGGTCGAGAGGAAGTGCAGCCGGTCCTGCGGGTTGATGCCGATCCGGTACCATTGAAGGATCCGGTTCACGACCATCGAATGCCGCAGGTCATGCACACGCGGCCCCGTCCGCCCGGAGGGCGGCTTGAACCCGGCGCGGCGCATGACGTTGGTGATCATCGTGGTGACCGTCTCCGGGGTGTGATGCCCCTTGAAGTGGTTCTGCCAGAACAGCCCCGATTGCGGGTCCTGCGGAGCGCCAGCGCGCTGCCGCGCATCGAGATAGATGCGTAATTCGGTCATGACGCTGCCCGACAGCGGCAGGATCCTGGTCTTGTAGAACTTCGTTTCCCGGATCGTGATCGTGCCGGATCGAAGGTCGACGTCGCCCAGATCGAGCCGCGCAATCTCACTACGTCGAAGCCCGGCGCAATAGGCCAGCAGGATCATGGTGTAGAGGGTCTTCGGCCGCAGCGGGGCATGCGGCGACGGATAGCGTCGGGCCACATCGAGCATGTGCCGGATGTCGACCGGGCTGAAGATATGCGGTCGCCGGTGCTCCCGCGCCACCTCTCGTTCCGGTCGCGGGTTGAAGCGTTTCGGCGGGATGTTCGGATCGAGCCGGTGTCGCGCCTTTGTCAGGATGCGTCCCAGCTTCTGGCATTCCGCCGCGTGATTGCGGGTGGACTTGGCCGCCGCCCAATGGGACAGCATCGTCTCGAGCGACTCGTCGGCCAGTTCCGGATGCGATTGCAGGAATCGGTCGAACCGCAGCAGCCAGTGAGCTTGCGCTTCGTATTGGTAGCCCCGGTTTCGCATCAGCGCGACATGGTCACGCATGACGCCGCCCAGAACGCTGCCGTAGGGCGCAGGCCGGTACAGCCCGGCGAGTGCCTCGTCGGGATTGGAGGAGGCAAGAGCCCGCCAGATCGGCTTGTTCTGTTTGATGTTGTGCTGCCTGCGAAGCTCTGCGACGGGATTGCCGGGGATCAACTCGTTCTGGACCAGATAGTCGAGGAAGCGGTCAACGATGCAGACTTGGTTCAACAGCGTCGACAATTTCCACCGCGTTGCCATTTCACCCAGCCAGTCCTCGAGCATCTGGCGATCCACTGCTGAGTGCCGGCGCGCAACATCCTCGAAGCTGCGAAGGATAGACCGGTAAGTGTAGCTGCTTCTCTGTCCGAACCGGGACGTGCGGAGAAAGTCCTCGACAACGGTGTGATCGGGATCGTGCCAGGCGCTCATGACAGCACCTCCGAACCGGGCACGTCGAGCGCCACAGCCCGCAAATCTTCGGTGGCAAGTTTGAGATAGGCATTCGTGGACTCGGTCGATCGGTGCCCGAGCACGTCGCCGATGATCTTTTGCGGAACCGACGCCCGTAGTAGTTCAACCGCCCGCGCGTGGCGGAAGACATGTGGCCCCCGTTTCCCAACCGGGGTGACGCCCGCTGCCGCCAGACGTCTTTTGACCATGCCATACAGGTTCGTCATCCGCGTATAGGGCGCGAGGGAGCGGATGAAGACTTCCCGGCTTTCGACTTGCGGGCGCCCGAGGCGCAGATAGTCGAGCACCGCATCGCCGACCGGCGTCAGTAGTGGCATGTAGGAACAGGAGTTGGTCTTGGTGTGACGGATGCGCAGGGATTCCGCGCGCCAGTCGATGTCGTCGAGCCGGAGACTGCAGATTTCGCTCTGACGCAGCCCGTAGATGGCGAGCATCTGCAGAATCGCATGGTCGCGCAGCCCCCTCGGCGACCTGTCCTTTCTGGTGGCCTCCAGAACTATGTCGATCTGGCTGCGGTCCAGGGTCGAGGGAATATCCTCGTAGGCATAGAGCATGGGGCCGATGACCTGTGCACTCAGATCGGTCGGAACTCGCCCTGACTGATGGAGATAGCGCAGCAGTGAACGGAGCCATGCGGCAGAACCCGCGAGCGATATCCGTCGCAGCCCGATGGCGCGCATGTCCATGTAGTGATCGATATCGCGCACGGCCATTGCTGAGAGATCGTCGGCGCCCCTGCGGCCGAAGTACCAGTCCAGAAAGCGCCGCGCCTCCCGGAGCCGTGCGTCGATTGTTTCATCTGCCAGCCCGCGCTCGTCACGCATCCAGGCGCCATATTCACGGCAGATCGCATGCCGAAGCGCTGTATCCGGCGCAATTTCGGCGACCGGTGGCCATGTGCCTTGGGCCAGCCGGAGCAACTTGCAGATCGCCGTACGAGGCACCCCATGCCAACGCGAACTGGGCGGACGGCCATAGCGTGAATGAAAGCAATGGACAGCGTGGCGGAAATACTGATCGACCTGCGATGGCGTTACCAGCGCCACCGGCATGTCGCGCTCGGCCAGGTAGTCCAGGAACCGGCGGGCATAGAGCCGATGGTTGGCCACAACCACGGGATTGTAGTTCTGCTCCGTGAGCGATTGCGAGAGCTCTTCGATCAGCTCGTCGTGCGACTTCAACATGAGTGTCTCCTCAGACGGTTGGAAAGCCGCTGAGGTCTGCAATCAAAATAATGCGCAGCAAAGGTTGCGCCGACACCCAGAAAACAAGGAAAACAACGATAAACCTCGGACACCTTCGCATTATCGCGTCCTCGCGATTACGGACGTTATGCGCAGCTGCGCATAACGTCCGGAAGGCTCCGGCATAGGCATCGTAGATGCCGCGCTGCTCTGGGGTCAGCGCGTGCTCGAGCATTTCGTATTCGACGCCGTCATAGGAAAGCGACCGGGCGGTATAGAGGCCCAAGGACCGCAGGTCGCGGGCAAGCACCTCCATCGCGGCGACGCCACCGGCTTCGATCGCTTCGACAAACTCGGCGCGGGTTGCGAAGGGGAAGTCCTCCCCGCCCCAAAGACCGAGGCGCTGCGCATAGGCGAGGTTATGCACAGAGGTCGCGCCCGTGGCCGAGACATAGACCACGCGGGCATTGGGCAGTTTGTGCTGCAGGCGCAGTCCTGCCCTGCCCTGCTGCGAGGCGGTGACATCGCCGCGCTCGCCTTTCGATCCGGCGGCATTGGCCATGGCATGGCTTTCGTCAAAAAGGATCACCCCGTCGAAATCCACCCCCAGCCAGTCGACGATTTGGTCGACGCGGGACTTTTTCGCGCCCCGCTCCTCGGACCGCAGCGTGGCATAGGTGGTGAACAAGATGCCCTCGGCGAGCGGAATACCCTTGCCTTGGGCAAAGCGCGACAGCGGCGTGACCAGCAAGCGCTCCTGCCCGAGTGCGGACCAGTCGCGCTGCGCATCCTCCAGTAGCTTGTCGCTCTTCGAGATCCAAAGCGCCTTGCGCCGTCCTTGCGCCCAATTGTCGAGCAAGATCCCGGCCGACTGGCGTCCCTTGCCCGCACCGGTGCCGTCGCCAAGGAAGAAGCCACGACGGAATCGGACGGCATCATTGGCGTCCTCAGGTGCAGCCGAGACCATATCGCCGGTCTCATCCACGCACCACGCGCCTGCGAGCTCCGCGCCATGCGCTTCGCCCGCGTAGATTACCGTCTCAAGCTGCGCGTCTGACAGAAGGCCATCACTCAGGACGGCAGCGGGCAGTTTGGGGCGATAGCTGGGTTTTGGGGGCGCGACCGAGGCCATAGCCGCCGATTGCACCAGCTTAGTCGGGTGCGGTTCCGCCCCAGGGATGTCGATCGCCTGCAGGCGGAAGGTCTCATAAATTGCGTCCGATAGGCGCGCGCTGGCACCGTCCTCGGTCGCGTCGCGCAGGCTATAGGCAAGATCCTCAGCATCGATCTGTATTGCGGTGCTTGTGGTGGCTGTTGCGGACGTAGCGTGCGACCTGCCATTGGCGGTTCGCGTGGCATGGGCAGAATTTCCCGAAAAGGGGGAAAGAGAAGTTTGCGCGTGCAATACTGGCGTTTCCAGCGTCAGGCGCGGTGGGACATGGGCAGTGATCAGCGAGAGCAGGCTGGTCACATCAGGGCCTATAGGACGCGTCAGATCAGCGGTGATGCCACCTGCGTCACCACCGCGGCATTTGTCGAACACTGAAATACGCGTCTCGAAACTGGTGCCGTGCTTGGCGAAGGCCGCACCGGACACCGCGCCGGTGAAGACCAGACGCGCGGACTCGGTCAGGCGGGCGAAGGTCTCGGCCCAAGCGGGCGCATCGGGCGCGAAGCCCGCACCGGTGATAGCGACCAGCCGTCCGCCGGGGGCCAGCCGCGCAAGCGCCGAGCGCAGATGCCGGGCTGTCGCCTCGGTGGTGCGGGCGTCGACATTGGCCACCGCCGAGAATGGCGGGTTCATCAGGATGACGCTCGGGCGCAGATCCGCTTCGAGATGATCGTCGATCTGGGCTGCGTCGAAGCAAGTGACAGGCCGGCCCGGAAACAGGCGGCGGAGAAGATCGGCGCGGGTGTCGGCAAGCTCGTTCAGCGCGAGACTGCCGCCCGCGATTTCCGCGAGGATCGCCAGAAGGCCTGTTCCGGCCGATGGCTCGAGAACCAGATCACGCGATGTGATCTGCGCCGCGACAAGTGCCGCAAGCCCCATAGGCAGCGGTGTCGAGAATTGCTGGAAGCGCTCCATCTCTTCAGAGCGCCGGGTATGAGTTGGCAACAGGTTTGATACCTTGGCAAGGATCGGCAGCAAGGCTGTAGGCGATCCAGCCCGGGCCAACAGCGCGCGACCGAATTTCCGCAAGAAGAGGACCAGCGCCACCTCGCAAGCCTCATAGGCCAGCTTCCAGTCCCAGGAGCCTGTCGCATCTGAGCCGCCAAAGGCGTGCTCCATCTCAAGGCGCAGGCGCAGCCCGTCGATTTGGAAGCCCTGTGCCAGGTCGGGTTGCAGAGCTTTAGCAACGGCGATGATCGCTGCAGCAGTGTCTGGGGAGGGGATTGAGGCGACGGGCGTAAGCGCGTGCGCAGGCGCAACGGGGGCGAGGTGGGTCATTTGGAAACTCCGGATGAGGGACAGGATCAGGCCCGGACACCCTCTTTCGGGCACCCTCAGGCCTGACCTTCCCCGGCCCTCCTCTTCCTCTCAGACCCCATGATTTCCTCAGGTGGCTTGCCTTTGTTCCTGTTATGTTCTATTTTGAGAGCCAAGCTAGGAAGGGAGATCCCCGATGGAAAGCACCACTTACGCCCTGCCCGCGACCCCTAAGCAGATCGCCTATGCGCGCGCGCTGGCCCTGCGCAACCAGACGCTTTTGCCGTGGGAGGTTCAGCAAGATCGGCGGTCCCTGAGCGCATGGATTGACGCGCAAGCCAAGCTGAACCCGGGCGCGCAGGACAGCCGCCCGACATCAAAGCAGGTCGCCTTTGCCGAGCGCCTCGCCCGCATCAAGCGCCGCGCCGTGCCGGATGAATGCTTCCGTGACAAGGGGCTGATGTCGAAGTGGATCGACCGGAACAAGTAAAGCTGAGTCCGATGTCCCTGTCGCCTATTCCGCTTTGAAAGCTGAGTTCACCCTGAATGCAATGTCAGCACACCGCTCCATCAAGACGTCAAATGGCTCTGGTGCCGTGGCAAGCAAACCATCTTCAGTCATCCGTCGATAATCGTCCGCGAGTAGGTCAAAGGCGTCACCACTTGGGACCAGTTGAAGATGTCCAGAAATCGCTGCGTCGTAGTTGACTTTTTCGCCATCGGCGGCCTTTTCAGGGAAGAACATCGTCTTATGACGAGCCACTGCGGCGGCGAGCGCCCGATCTTCGTTGGCGGCAGCGGCAATGCCTGCCTCAGCGAGCCTGGAAAGGTCGTGCCAGTGGCGCGAGAAGCGATCACTGCGCAGGCGGTTCTGCAAGCAGAAGACGTGGATCGCTGTCGCCTTCTCCCAGAACGTTCGCTCGGCATGCATGACATGGGGACGCGCCACCGGAAACTCCACGCCTTCAATCGCAGCAGCAGCATCGCAGATAATGTCGCGCGCAGATGCAGGCTCGCCGGTAGAGCGCGCCCCGAATTCCAGCATCACGCTCGGCGAAACATATCCCGTACCTTGAGCGAGGTTGGGATAGTTGATGAACAACTTGTCGCCGTCGAGGCGAAGCTCGGCTTCGATCCCATCCTGCTCGAGGGCTTGCTGCAAGATCGGCTGGACGGTCCCTGCCACCCATTCGGGCAACGCCTTTCGGACCCGCTTTGTCCAACGCCGCTCTTCGCTGGATGAGACTGGCATGGCATCCTCACGACCATCCAGCAAATCCGGGATCAGCGCGCGGATATCAAAGGTCAGATCTACATCTTCGGAAAACCGGTCAATGACCTGATAGGCCTTCGAGAGCGAGGTGCCACCCTTGAAGACAAGGCTGGCACCGATGGGCGATCCGAATAGCTGCTGGATCGCCCAGACAACCCAGACGTCCTTTTCGAGCAGATGGCTTGGCCGCCCAAGCTGATCGGCTGCGACACCAAGCGCATCCAGACGATCGCCAGCGCTGAGGCGGAGGAACGTCTCAGCCATGGACCAGTTTTCCGATCACTCGTGCCAGCCAGGTCGGAAACTGCGGCGCGACAGTGATCAACTCCATCTTCGCTGTGTCCGTGAGCTTGGAACGCAGGATAGGCAGAGCGCCGGTCGCTTGCTCCGGCCCAAGCCAGGCAAGAGCACGCACGACCTGCCCGGAGGTCTTGTTCCCAAGGGTCAATTGCCAGCGCGGCGCGTGGCGCAGCTCGACCACTTGACGGCCAAGGCTGAGTACACGACTTCGACCAGAGGTGAGATAGACCGACTGAACCGGCACCTGCGTCGTCAGGCCCAGGGCATTCGCAGCAGAAGCGCCGCTTGGGACGATCGTCTCGCCCCTCTGTGCAGCAAGCGCCTCGATCGCCTGTTCGGCCGAGGGGCTACGCGGGCCAAAGCGCGTCTGGACCGGGCGCATGTAGATCCCGCGTCCGGCCCGGATCAACTCTCCACGCGCGGCCAAGCGCGACAGGGTCTGATCGACTGCCGCGCGCGAACCGAGGTGCAAAAACCCCTTCGCTGCCAAGGGCACCCCCTCCGGCAACGTTGTTGCGACTTGCATAATGCTTTCAGTCATGCGCTCCATGATCGCTCCTTTGTCAGAAACATAAGCAGTTTTCTGACAGGTTTCAACTCTGCGTTCTCACCCAAACCGCCGCCCCCCTTCCGTGAAGGTGTATTCATCGGCGATGATGCCGTCCTCAACGGACTCGTCCGAGGTAAGGTGGTCGTATTCACTCTGTAGCTGACGGTAGAGCCAGCGGGCGAGATCGCGGATCGCCTCGGTCACAATCTCTTCGGCATCCTGGGTGGGCGGTTGCCAGGTCGGGCTGTCGCGGGTGACGTCCACGGACATGGTGTATTCGTGGTAGTAGCGGCCCCGATGGCTGACCTCAGCAGCAAGCTGGTAAAAGTTGCGCCGCTGGATGGCCTACAGCCGGTCGGCGATACCGTGCAGCGTCGCATCCTGGGGCGCATAGTCCCGGATGCGCGCGGCCGCGCCCTTGGCATGACTGAGATAGCCCTCGAGCGATGCGCCATCCCCTTGGCTCCAGAACCCCGAGAACCAGATGCAGGGCTTTTGACGCGTGCCGCCGCCCATCAGGCGCACGGGCGTGGTTTTAAGACGAATGCCGAGAATATCGCAGATACGCTCGAAATCCTCGTAGACCGCATCCCACCAATCATCATGGGGACCAAGCTCGCGATACCAGCTGCGCGCCTTTTCCTTGGCCGCATCCGAGAGTTCGGGGAACTGGTAGACTGTTGTGCAAATGACCTCAGGCATGTGCGTCCTCCCCATTCAGCGCGGCGGCCAGCCATTCTTGCGTGCTGGTCGCGCCGATCAGTTTGCGCGCGCCTAGATCGATGACATGCGCGCCACCGCCGAAAGCCTCAATGCGTGGCCGTGAGCAGGTCAGGGCGTAGCTGAACCCCCATAGGCTGGTGAGGTCGAGCTCTCCCGCAAGGCGCAGCACGAAACGGATGACCGCCTCAGGATCGCCGCTGTCACCATCGTGGATCCAGAGGGTCGATCCTGAAGAATCGGTCTGGATCGACAAATCAAAGCCGCAACATAGCGCCTCGGTCTCGGAATAGGCGTCGTTGCGCAGAGCGAGAAACGCTTCATAGGCGCGCGCCGCCTTGTCGGGCGTACCGACATCCAGCAGGCAGGAAAAACGGGTGAAATAATCCGCCATTGGGGTCTCCATAAGGAAAGGCCCGACCAATGGCCGGGCGTGTGGGTGTGATGGTGATGGTGATGGTGATGGGTTGGGGAGATCAGGGGGGCGGCGTCAATCCGCGCCCACTGGCGTGGTCTCAGCCTGCAGGTTCGCGTGACTGGCCAGCATGGCGCGGTAGAACCGGTGGCGCGACGCGCGCAACGGGTGCATGCGCCGCAGGCTGGGATGCAGCGCCCGGATCGCCGCGCGCAGCACGGTGCAGGGTGTGGCGCTGACAGCCAGGCCAAGGCGCGCATAGGCCGGGTCCATCAGCGCGCGCCTGTTGGGTGTGGGTTGTAATCCAACAGGTTCGCGCGCGCAGCCGCATCAAGCGAGAGACTCCCATCGGCAGCCGGGGTCGTGCCCGAGGCTGCGCGCAGGTCCTGCAGCACATCGCAGGCCAGCCGCGTGATTGCGTCTGATAGCGGCAGCCTGTGAAGTGCGTCACCCGGAGTATCGGGGTCCAGATCGACATAGGGGATGTCCATATCCGGGCAGGCCACGCGCGTGGCATCGGCGAAGGCCGCGATGCCGGTGATCAGGCAGGTGTTATCATCACAGATGAAACTGGCCGCGACATGGGTGATGCCTGCACCCATCAGATGATCATAAAGCAAGGCCATATTGGCCGCGATCAGTGCGGCAATGCGCGCCTCGTTCGACGCATGGCCGGCATGGATCGCGCGAAAATCCGCGCGGGCGGGGGGCAGTGGGGCCATCAGCGTGGGCTCATTCTGGCGCATGGGTCTCTCCTTGACATAGCTGCGGGTCGACGCGCCCTTGCGAGGGGATGCACTCGGCTCTCCCCCGCAAGGCGCATCTCTCCTCATCCCTCCTCTGTCTCTCGAGCGTCACGCCGCGATCTGCAGCGCCCGGGCGGCAAAAGCGCGCCAGAGCGGGTCGACAAGGCGGGCATCCAGCAGATCGGCACGGTGACGCAGCCGCTGCGCCAATTCAGGCTCGTGCCAGTCAGTGGCGCGGCCAGCCTGGGCACGCAGCTGAACCGCCTCGGTCACAATGGCCCGCGCCTCAAGAGCATTGGCGACAGGGTGGCACCAAGCCACAGCGCCATGACTGGCGGCCCCGGCAAGAACCAGGCGCTGGTCGCAATCAAGGATAGCCAGAAGCTGCGGCGCTGCATCGGGGCCGTTTTCCTCGGCAAGCTCAAACGCCCCCTGCATGGCATCGGCCAGCGTCGCAAACCGGTCAACGACCACGGGGGCAGCAGTGCCCGACATCAGGGCTGCCGGCGTCCGGCGCATCCGCGTCAGCGCGAAAGGCATGTTGGGATCAGGAGCGACAGTCGGGCAATTTGGAACGGGCCCCATCGGACGCGGGCTCGGCTGGATCGGCAGGGGAAGGTCAAACATGGCAATATCTCCGACGGCGTGGGAAGCCTCTCTCCCCGCCTCATCCGTCAAAGACCAAACCGCCGCCCTCTTCCTCGAAGGGGTGACGGCAGCAAGTCTGGTGCCACGATCAGAGCTTGCCGAGGGCCCGCAGGCTCTGCTCCGTTCCGGCACCGACGATGATGTGGTCATGCAGCGTCAGGCCGAGATACTTGCAGCCCTTCTGGATCTCCTTGGTCATGCTGAGATCGGCGTCGGACGGCGTCGGATCGCCCGAAGGGTGGTTGTGGATCAGGATCAGGGCGCTGGCGTTCAGCATCAGGGCCCGCTTGATCACCTCGCGCGGATAGACAGGGACATGATCGACAGTGCCGGTCGACAAAAGCTCATCGGCGATGATGCGGTTCTTGCGGTCGAGATAGAGGACATGGAACCGCTCGATCGGGCCACGCACGGTCAGAGCGCAATAGTCCATCAGCGCCTGCCAGCTGCCGATGACCGGGTTCTGGCTAAGGTAGCGGCCGAGGATGTCGCGTGCCTCGAGAATGACGGTTTCTTCCTGGGGAGTCATGGGTGTCTCGCTAAGATGCGCACGCCGACGCCCCCTGTCCTTTCGGGGCAAAGCCAACGGCGTGCATGTTGAGAAATAGCTGCAGCGACCGCTTCGGTGTCGGGCGATCGCTGCGTGGGGGCTCTGTCAGCCGACCCGGTCGAGGAGCTTCTTGGCGCGCCCTTCCATGTCGAGGCGGGCATCCTGCTGGGTCTTGTCGCGCGCAAGCCGCGTGATGCCCTGCACGAAGTCGAAGATACTCTCGGGCGGGCGGCCTTCTTCCATCAGCACTTTCTCGATGATCTTGCCGGACTCCGCCTTCGAGAAGCCCCGCTTGCGCAGGAAATCCGCGCGATCCTCATCGCTGCGCGCCACGATCTGCTGCCGCGCGGCCTTGATGCCGTTCACAAACCCCTGCGGCGAGGAATTGGCGAAACGCGTCAGCGCCGGGGCCGCCTCATGGGCAAAGCGGGAGGCGGCGTATTTCGAATGCCGGATCCGGATCTCCTGAAAATCCTCGACGCCCCAGAGGTTGCGGTTCTGGCACACTGCCCGCAGGTAGAAGCTCGCCATGCCGAGGGTCTTGGCGCCCACCTCCGAATTCCAGCAGTAAAAGCCCCGGAAGTAGAGGTCGGGAGAGCCGTCCGCCAACTTGCCCGCCTCGATCGGGTTGCGATCATCGACAAGAAACAGGAAGACATCGCGGTCCGAGGCATAGAGCGTGGTCGTGTCGCGGCTGATTTCGACATCGGGGTTATAGACGCCGGTCGACCAGTCGAGCACTCCCGGCACCTTCCACCGCGTGTCGCCCGTGCCGTTGCCCGCGATGCGCTGCACCGCCTCGACCAGCTCGTGGTCGTGGATGCGGCCATAGTCCGGACCGGTGACCGCGCGCAGCTCCGTGCGGCCATCTTCCGTCTCGAAGGTCTTCACTTGCTCGGCGCGGTGGTTGGTCAGACCGTATTGCAGGTTGATCCCCGCCAGCGGCGCGGGCAGTTGCCGCAGGTAGGAGGCCGGCGCGCCGACGATGCTGGCAAGCTGGCCGAAAGCCCAGTGCGTGGGCGCGACAGGCGCCTCGGCTTTCGGCAGCATCAGGTGCAACCGCTCGGGGTTGTCGCGCGCGGCCTCGACGCGGATATCCGCCGTCTGCACCACCCGGCTGCGGCTGCGCTCGGAGCGACCTTTCACATTGGCCCAGAGATCGTCGAGCGAGAGATACCGCTCGTCATCGGGCCGGTTGAACCATTCGGACGACACCCGCCCGTTCCGCTCACCCCGGCTCACATCCACTTTCCAGCCACCAGCCCGCGTCGGCTGCATCGGATCCAGAACTTCTACAACGCCCATCGGCATTCCTCCGTGACAGGCGCGGGGAGCCACTCTCCCAACCCTCAACCCGTCACCGGGAAACCGGCACTCCTCTCACTCTTCAAAAGTCGTGCAATGCAGGACCGAGCTGGTATTCATGCTATTTCGAACCGAAGGTAGCTTTTTGCGCTTACCTCGCGCGCCTTCAGGCGCCACTATGGAGCGTCTTGTGGCGAGAATGCCTCGAACAACCGGACCCACCTATCCACCACATCCGGCGGAATCGTGTTCAATCCCCGTGTCAGCATCCGTTGTTTAACCTTGATCGACAGCGGCACTTTCCAATGTTCGTCAAGTTGCACGCCCTGGGCCTGTGCCCAGGCTTCGATCTGGCCCACAATTGGCAGGCCTGCCTGTACAACGTCCGCGAACCTCTCGTCTGGTTCGCGTTCCATTCGGTCCAGTTCGTCGGCAATGATGTCGAATGGAATCAGGTCTTCGATCTCGGCACGCTCGTAGCCAACGTGGGCTGCGACGCTAAGCACCTTCTCCGGGCTTTCCGCATACAGACCCTGAGCCAGGTTGGCGCGCATCTGTCGGCCAGGTCCATCGTCGTCGAGCAGCATCATCGGAAGCACTTCGTCGCGACCAGTGAGGATGCTGGCCACTACCCGCGCGGTTTTCGTTCCGCCAGACGGTGGGAAGACCAGTTCTCGTTTGGGCGTAATTTTCGCACCGGAGACCAAGAGAGCCTTGATTGCTGTCAGGTAATGCTGATCTGACGGGCCTTCGACCAGCACGGGCCGACAACCAACAAGTAGGCTCTCAGCAACGCTCAGGTTCAGTGCAGAATGGACTGCATACGCCGCTCCTGCCTGCTCATCCCGGCCCTCGCTATGCCGCAGGTTTGGCGTCGCCTTCGTGGTGCCGTCGGCTGCTACATAGACTTTCCGAGCCCGCTCAAGTCGATCCGCGTCGACCAGGAAGGGCGAGTGCGATGTATAGATGATCTGGTTGGTCTGGGACAGACTTTCAAAGAATGCAGAGAGGTCACGTTGGGCAAGCGGGTGCAGCGACACGCCTGGTTCGTCTAGAAGCAGCACCGCCTTTTCGTGGTCGCCTCGGCTTTCGACAAGGAAGACGAGATAGAAACTCAGGAACCACTGCAAACCCGTGCTTCGGTTCTCAAGTTCTACCTCAGTCGGACGCCGGTCGTCAGCAACCCAAATACGAAAGTGATTTCCGTCCGCCTCAAAACGGAAGCGGTAATCTCCTTGCTTCCACCAATCCCGAAAACGAGTGGTCAGAGTTGCGCCAGCGGATTGCAGCAGGATTGAGCGCGTCCGTTTCTGCTCCGCGATTGCGGCAATTTCATCTGCGGTTGGCTCTCGGTTCTGGCCATTCACCTCTTTGAAGTCACGTCCAAGTTCTAGGATTTCCTTTGCCTCCAACTGCACGAAGCTGAATAGCACACGCAGCGTTCTCGCCTTTGCGGCTTCTTTCGCCCCCAAATCCTGTCGCGCGAGGTTCTCAACGACATGCGGCAGGTAGATTTCTGAATCGAGGTTGCCGTAGTTGGAGTAATAGACAAATGGCGGGATTGCGTTCACGACTACTGCTTCAACGCCTTCGACACGGCCTGGTGGCGGTGTCATTAGCACGCGGAGCTGGTCGTCTAGCTCTGACGATAGCTGCCTAACCATCGGGACAATAACACTGGTCTCTGCGGGCTCTTCGGGTATTAGCGCATCGACTGCCTTGATGGCCGCGCGCAACTGAACTGCTCCAAGGTTCTCCGTGTCGGGCAGCGCGTCGGAGGTGGCCCTGAGGCCCTGAACCAACTGAGGCTGCAACTCGGCTTCTTTCCTGAGCGCCTGCGCCGCTTCAACTGCGCCTGCGGCCCCGGTTAGCTTGCCCGCGAGCCACTCCTGCGCAACGGTGGTTATCCGTTGGTGCTTTGGAAATTCGATGTCGTAGTGACCGTCGAAGAAGCGGGTAACACGGACCGTCTCAGCGATCTCAGCCGAGATGCCAGCCGCTTGCGCGATGGCAGCTCCTGAAGCACCGGTATCAAACTCGGCTTCAATGAAGTGGTAGTCGCCCGGCGCGTTGCGGATTTCTCCGAACATCGTTTTGGGATAGTCGGACGTCGGTTGAATCTCACCATCTTGGGCAGGCTTGAGCTTCCAAAGTGGCAGCAGCAAGTTCGTCTTGCCAGACTCGTTGACCCCAATCAGCGCTGTCACGTCGTCGGCCTCAAGCCAACCGCTGTCGGACACGGACCGGAAATTGGAAACTCTGAACCTGGTCAACTTCATATGCGAGCACTCCTAATCAGGCGCAATACTACTGGTTGTGCTGCAGCAAATCAATGCAACAGAATGTGCTGTCACTAACAACAAGAACGCAGGAGGATCGAATGATCTGTACCTACAATGTTTAGTGCCCGGTTACTGCGGCTCAAAGGGTATTTGCGTTTTGTGCTGAATCAGGAAGATGGGCTCTTATCTGCCTTGCGGAATTGCCTCGAACCCGGCGGGTTTCCCCGCCGGACCCGTGGGGAGACCCCGTTCCTCAGAACGGGATCTCGTCGTCGCGGTCGACCAGCTCGGGGTTTTCGTTCTCGGCCGACTTCGGGCGGCTCAGGAAGTCGACCTTCTCGGCGATGATCTCGCAGCCGTAGCGGTCGTTGCCCATGCTGTCGATCCACTTGCTGTAGTGGATGCGGCCGTGGACGAGGACCTTCATGCCCTTTTCGCAATGCTCGGCGACCGTCTTGCCGAGACCGTTGAAGCAGGTGATGCGGTGCCATTCGGTGTCCATGATCCGGTAACCGTTCTCGTCGCGCAGGACGCGACCTTCCGAGAGGCGGGGGCGCGAGGTGGCGAGGCTGAAGTTGGTGATGTTGGTGATGTTGGTGCCGCCCTGAGTGGTGCGGGTTTCGGGTTTTTGACCGATGTTGCCGGCGAGGATGACGATGTTTTGCATGATTAGCTCCTGTGTTTCCTGTCTTCGGGACCGTCCCTTCGACAAGACCCTGAAAAAGCCCGTCGGGTGACGCGTGCACGGTGGACGGAACGGACACCGGAAACCCCCAAAGGACCGGGGTGGAGCGGGCAGGACGCCACAGGCGGCCAACTCGGCCCGGGCTGACGCGGGGTTGCGCGCAGGAGGCCGAACGGGATTAGGGGATTGTCAGTCGAAGGGATGGACCAGAAGGCAGAGAGGCGCGGGGAGCCCATGCCAGACCCTGTCATCTTGCCAATCGGGACTGCTGAAATCAAGCCCAGCAACCTTAACTGGCGGCAAAGACTATGGATCAACCAACCCTCATCACCTGCCCCTGCCTACGGGAGTTGCGGGCTCATGGCCCGGCGGGCTATCGATATCGGAACATTCAGGACACGGATCGCACCAATTGCTGATTACGATCTCGAGGCGTTGTCGCTTCCCGAGCTGAAGAAAATGCAGAAGGACATCGCCAAGGCGATCTCCACCTGTCAAGATCGACAGAAGGCGGAAGCCCGCGCCAAGGTGGAAGCTGTCGCCCGGGATCTGGGCTACTCCTTGGCCGAACTTTTCGGCACCGAAACGAAATCCTCCCGTGCGCCAGCCGCGGCCAAATACCGGCACCCTGAGAACCCGGCGCTCACCTGGTCGGGTCGGGGGCGGAAACCGCAGTGGTTCGTGGACGCGCTGGCTGCCGGCACAACTGCCGGTGATTTGGAAATCCGCTGAAAGATCACCAACCCTGCGGCTAAAGAGTCCGAGGCAGATCGTTGCTCGCGTGCTACCTCAAGAGGCCGCTGAACCGGCCGCGATGAGTTCGCGTTTCGACTACAAGCACACCATCTTCAATCCCGGCTCGCCGGATTGGCGCCTTGGTCAGCGCGACGCCCAGCGGTCGGCCCGCTTCCGTCAGCACCCGCACGCCCTTGTTCTCAACCAGCAAGACCAAGCCCTCGTCGACTAGCAGGTCACATTTGGTCGTGCAATCCTGCAGCCCCACAAGGCGATCTCCCTCGAGCACATAAAGGCGAGTGAATGTCTGGATGTAGAGGTAGCGATCCGTCTCCAAAATCCGGATAGGCGTGGTGCCCACATCGTAGAGGGCAGTCGGCTTGCCAGAACCATCGATGCGCAGGACCCGCCCTTGGGAAGTTCCCAGTAGCACCGTGTCGCCACACCCTGAGAAGGCCGCAGACTGAAGGCGGTCAGGACCGCCACCGGTCATGAAAGTCACTGTGGCGGAGAACTTTAGCAAGTCCTCGGCGCTTTCCTTGCCCTGCAAGTCATCATTGCTGGCCCCAGTCAGCGCCTCGTAAGCCGCGTTGACCGCCTTCATCCGCTCTTCGTTGCCAGGGTTGAGGTCCGGGTGCAGCTGACGGACCAAGCCGCGGTATTTCTGCCGAACCTCATCCGGCGTTACCGGCAGCGCAAGCTCAAGCTCCTTGAGCGCCCCCTCGATTTCCAAAGCGGTTCCCGTATGCCCGCCCGTGCCGCCCACTTCGAAGGTCTGATGATAGGACTCCACGGGACGCTCAGGCATGCGGACGCCCCAGAGGCGCTTTCCGTCCCGGTCGATGCACCAAGCCTCGTCAACAAGCGTGTAAAGGTAACGGTCCCTGCTGGGGCTGAGCGCGATGCAGTTGAGCGCCAAGTGGGGTTCACCCCAAAGGATACCGCCTTCCTCGTCAAGATCAAGGCGGCGGCGACCCTCTGCCACTTCCGCCGTGGCGGAAAGATCGGTCTCGAAGTCGACTTTTAGGTCTGCATCATAGACGGTCAGGATATTCGTTTTCGACCGTGTCGCGAAGCCTTGGCCCTCAGGATGGACTTCGAGCGCATAGATGGGGCGCTCCAGTCGTTCAATCACTGGGGTGCCGCCCTGCTCGGAGGTGAACATCACTGCGCCTGGCGCACCGAGGCTTGCCTCAGACTTTGCAAGGTCATCGAAGGAAAGGATGCCACCACGTGTGGTGAAGTGCTTTCGGAAAGCAGGATCCGGGCGATCCGCGGGCGCGATGGCCTCAACAGTAAGCTCACGCCAAGCACCTTCAGTATCCTCGAATGTTTCAGCAGTCGCAGGCAGCGTAACCTGGTTGGCCCAAGCCTCCGGAGATGGTGGCAGCGGCACCAAGGTCAGCGTGTCGAGGTTGAGCTCGATGGGCTTCCCCGGCTTGGATTTCGCCTGATGAGACCCGGGGAGCGATGGCTCGGTGTAGACTGCCGAAGCGTCCTTGGCGCTCATCTCGACGCCATCTACGTAGAGCGCGTAGGTCTTTCCGTTCCTGGCGCGGCTGATCTCACCAGCCTTCTCCAGCCACGAGATCAGATTGCTGACAAAGCGACCGTCCTCGGCACCCACTTCCGACTTCATACTGCTCTGCAGGATGCCGGGCTTCGCTGCGACGACTTTGCGAATGGCGTCGAAAAGGTCGATGGTGGCAAAATGCTTCTCCGCATCAGCACGGTATTCCTCGAGATGATCAAATTCTGATACCAGATCCTGCAACATCGTTAGTCCCTTCCGATCACCGGTGAGGGCCAACATGGTGCCACCCTGCGTAAGCGCGGGCATGCTCAGGCTTAGCCTTTTGCCGTTGCCCTTAGGATCCTCGAGCCACTTGCGAATGAGCGGTAGGCTCTTGCGCGCTGCAGTGGCCGCATCAGTGTATCTGCGATCCGAGATACTCTCCTGCAGGGCCTGCAGTTGGCTAAAGTAAGCCTGTCCCGGCATCTCGTGGGAATGTGCTTCAAGGCGTTCCCTCGTTTCCTGTTCAAAGTCCTCGAAGCGGCTCTGGCGTTCATTGCCCGCACGATCGTTGCCAAAGTCGACCGCCTCGCGGACTGCGGGAAGTTCCTTGTCGCGCCCTGCGGCTTTTTCTCCCCCGAATATCTTCCTGAAAATGCCGAACACCACGCCCCCGCCAAACTGATTTATGTGCGGCGATAGGGGCACCCTTCACTCAGCGTGTCAATCTTCGGCCCTCAATGAGAGAGGATGCAGGAATTCTTATAATATAAATTTCCGCACCATTTTCCGCTCTTCCAGAGCGCTTAGTCCGCATGCTAGGCCTTAATGCAGCAGGCAACTTTAGGCTTCCTTCGATCAAACGCTGCTTTGCGCACGAATGGTAGATATAGAGCTGGATACGTCTATCATCTTGACCTTGTGGTGGTCGCATTGCGACTGGCGCATCCGCGGCCTCGGGCCGTCTGGCGATGCACCATCAACGGACCGCTGTGCGGGGTCCTCGCGGGTGGCGTGCGCGAGGGCGGCACTGCGGCAGGAGGCGCGTCTGCGCCACCGCGTGAGGCTGCCGAGGTAACCGTGGGCCTAAGCCCACGGGTCAATCTCAACCAGCACCTGAACCTCGTCGCCGTCGATTTCATCGGCTGGGACGGCGCCGAAGGTTCCATCCCCTGCCTGGAAGACGACGATCGAGACCATGAGCGTGGCGGCGAGGGAGGCTGCGAAGGCGTGTGCATCTTTGCGGGACATCTGTTTGGCTCCTGTCTGGGAGGCGGGGGACCATCCCCCGCGCGACAGGACCCCGCAGGCCCGAAGACTGGCTGACATCACCGGGTGCGTTCGGCTCGTCCGAATCCGCCCGGCGGCACGGGCTTGCCCGTAGTCCGACCCCTCGCGGGTTGATCTCGAAGACAGGATTCGGGGCAAGGAAGGGAGTGGCGAGCGGGGGATCCCCCAACGTCAGGAGCCGATTGTCCCGCTGATGCTTCTAACGCCGCCAGCCTCCCGGGCAGGCTCTTGGTTGAAGACGTCCTTCCTTGGGGATGGTTCCTTTGGCGCTCCGCGACATCGCGGGACAAGGTTGTGATGGATGAGAGGCCCGCGCTTGGGCGGGCCCCTCGGTTTCAGTTGGGCTCAGGCGGCCAGGTCCGCGCCCCCTGCCCTTTCGCCCTCTTCATCAGTGACGATTTCGAGCCGCGCATTGCGGTATCCTTCCTTGGCGATCCAAAGCTCGGCCGCAGTGACGGACTCCGCCAAATGCAGCAGCTCCGTGTTGCCGCCGAAGTCGAGAAGCACGCGCACCTGCCCGGGCTTCGGTTCCTCGGCCACCTCGAAGACGAGGGCGCTGTCAGCGGAATGGCTGCGCATGATGGTCACGAGGATCACCCCGTCCGAGGAGAAGTTACCCTCATGCAGCGTGAACGACGCGGGAGCAGTCCAGGTCGCGTAAGGCCGGGGTGGCTCCTTTTTCACAAGACGGCCCACGCCGTTCGAGCGCTCCCAGGCCGCCAGCTTCTTGGTGAAGCGTGCCGGTGGCTTGGGGCTGCCGTCGGTGTAGCGGATCAGCGCCCCGAGGGGGGGCAGTGTCGATGATGGTTGTTGCAGACATGATTCCTCATTCCGAATGCGAGTAATCGCACTCATCATATTGATATTGTTATGTTATAGGGTAATTGGGGGCGGAATCTCCGCCCCCCGCTGGATCACGTTATTCTGCGGCCAGCATCGACGCGCCTTCAGCAGGCAGGTCATCCGTCAGAAATGCAGGAAGGTCAGCTTCACTGACGCTGTCAGCCACTTCGACACCCACCCCCTGCCCTTCGGCACAGTCCTCACCGTCCAGCGCCACGAGATCGTTCCGGCGCAGGACCTCGGGCAACCAGCCGCTGCCTTTCAGCAAGCGCTCGGCCTCACTGGCCATCTCGCCTTTCTTCAGGTGATCGAGGAGCTGGGCAGTCCCCTCCCCTTTGGCCTCACGCACGGCCTCGAGGATGCGGGCCTTGGGCACGCGGTTGAGATAGGTGTCGACCGTCGGCTCCCATCCCGCCTCGACCATATCGAGACCTGTGGCGCGCGCCACGAGATCGGCATGCCCCATACGCCGGGTCAGACCGCCAGCAGAGATGCCTGCCCCGTAAGGGTTCACCTTCTCATGCAGCGCGTTGACGCCGAAGCTGAGGCAATGCGCCAGCAAGGCCAGCCGACTGCCCTGGTCGAGAACCGTCAAATAGTCCCAGAGTGCCGCATCATCGCCAAGCGGCAGATCGGCTTCCCATTCCGCATGACGCTCGTCGACCAGCTTTGCCACCTCGCTGTCCTTCAGATCGGGCGCCTGCGCCGACATGTAGACGTGACGCACCGAGGCTTCGAGACAGCTTCCCGAAGCAGAGGAGGTGCGGAAGGTGTCCGTCACCAAATTCAGGAGCAGGAGTGTCAGCGCGACATCCGGCGAGCGCCCGATCGCTTCACGCAGCGCCAGCGTCCGGTGGGCCGTCAACTCCATGACCAACCGCTCGGGCAGTGGCTTCAACGCCCCGTCATCCTCATCCTCTGGCAGGTCGCCACCAATTGGCTGACCACCCGACATGATGATGGTTCCGACATGAGCGGCACTGTCATAGCCATCGGGGAGATCACGATCATCCCCCTGCCCCGCCACCGCAGGATCAGTACCGTCCTGGACCGCGGTCTCGTCAACAGGCTCATCCTCTGGACGCACATACCCGCGATAGACTGCCAGAGCGCCGTAGCGGTCGAGCGTGACGAACGCCCCGGCTCGCCCGATCTCCTCCGCGTGGAAGATCAACGGCCGGGTCTCGATCTTTTCCATCTCCGTTTCCAACACGCCAAGCCGCGTGTCGATCTCGTCGGGGATTTCATCCTGACCCGCGCATTCCTCTTCCAGCGCCCGATACTCGGCGAGCAGCTTGGCATGAGCCGCACCTTCGTCATCCGTCATAGGTGCCGGATCGCCGGATAAGGACCGCAGGCCGTAGCTGTAGCCGTAGGGCAGATCAAGCGCGACCTCGATCCACTTCCAGCCCGCAACCGCAACCGTCTCAGCCTCGGCCTGGAGTTTTTCCGTCACCAGCCGATCGAGAAGGGCAGGGTCCTCGAGCCAGCCACCGTCATCGCCCTGAAAGAGATCATGCAACATCGTGCCGCCCGCCGCTTCATAGGCCTCAACACCCACAAAGACTGCACGTCGGTCGGACGCCCGGACCGAGGTCTCGGTCAGCATGCGCCGGATCTGGAATGGCTCCTTGTTCCAGGATGAATGGATCACATCCCAGACCTGAACCTGACGCGCGTGATCGGGGTTCACGGTGAAGGCCATAAGCTGCTCCAGCGTCATGCCATCCTCGGCATAGACCTCAAGCAGGGCAGGAGCGACAGAGGCAAGTTTCAGGCGCTGTTTCACGATCTGCGACGTCACGAAGAAGGCCGCAGCAATCTCTGCATCGCTCTGACCCTTATCCCGCAGGGACACAAACGCGCGGAACTGATCGAGCGGGTGCAGGGCGACGCGCTGCATGTTTTCCGCAAGTGAATCGTCCTCAGCCAGGATGTTGGACGCAGCATCGCGTACGATGCAGGGAATGGGCGTCGTCTTGGCCAACCGCTTCTGCTTCACCAGCAGGGACAACGCTTGGAACCGCCGTCCCCCGGCCGGGATCTCAAACTTGCCGGTCTCGGTACCATCGTCAGCCAACACGGGCCGCACGCTCAGGCTCTGCAACAGGCCGCGGCGGGCGATGTCTTCGGCCAGTTCCTCGACGGACACGTCGGCCTCGATGCGCCGCACGTTGGACTGGCTCAGCACCAGCTTGTCGAAAGGGATATCCCGGGACGGGGACAGGGTGATTTTCTGGACAGCTTTCGTCATCAGTTCTTCTCCACGACGGGCGCCGGAAGCCACTCTCCCGATCTCACTTCCCGTCACCCTCAAACCAACACTCCTTTCCCTCTCGATAATCGGATGGTTGCCAAGAGGCGACTTAACAGCTGTTAAGTCAGGCCAACTGAGCACCGACGACGTCGAAACTTAACAGCTGTTAAGCCGCACTTCGCCGTCCGGTCAGCGCCATGACCATCGGCCCGCAGGAAAACTCGCCAGCCGCAGCCTTGGACGTCAGCGCCCGCAAGTATCCACCCGGTGATCTGATGTCGGAAAAACGTTCCAGCATGGCCACGACGACGATCGAGGCTTGCTCTGGTCCCATACAGCGCTGCGCTTCTTCCCAAGCGGAAACACTGATCCCCATGGCCGGCCGTATATGACAAGCCGCGTCGAAAAGCTGGTGCCAATGTCGAACGTCGTCCTGATAGAAAGTCTTGAGCGAGGGACAGCTGGCAATCACCAGGTGAAGTGGGATTTTCGGCACCCGCCTAGTGTCAGGCTCTTCAACGTCAGCCACAGGCTCACCCGTATCAACATCAAGCGCGCTGCCCGCCGTCGCCCCGCCTTTTTCTAAGGCAGGTTCAAGATCTATAGATTCTTTATTTGAATTATGATGGTGACGCTCAAAATGGGCATCATTGGTGTTCATTTCTTCTGTTTCTGGGCCGTCAATGACATTGCGCGCCTGGTCAAGGAGGGTCTCCAGTTCAGTCCGGAATGCCGACAGATCCTCAAGCGAAAGCTTACGGCGAAGAGCGCGGGCTGTGAGGGCGGCCGTATCGCTGAGCTGGTCCCATAGGCCAAGCCCGGGCTGGATCTCCTCGCCGAACTCCGCCAGAGCGGCTAGGTCGCGACGCATGAGGCTCACCACCTCCCTCAGTCGCCGCACACGGTCCTCAGCCTCACGCACAGCCTCTGCGGCCCGTGCAATCTCCTCTGCCCGGCAATAGAGCGGGGAGAGATCAAAGCCGAAAGCCACGCGATCTTCGCCACGCTTGCGCACATACCGCTTCCCGTTGGGGCTATCGCGCCGCATGAGCAAGCCTGCGTCGACCAACCGGGCGAGGTGACGGCGCATCGTCGAGCAAGGCATGCCGTTCAGCCGCTCGCAGATCGCCTTGTTGGATGGGAAGACGACCATTTCGGTGTTCCCGCCAAGCGCATCGTCCGGAAAGAAGCTGAGAAGTCCCTGAAGAACGGTCAGATCGCGCTCGGAAACCCCAAAGGCTGCCTGCGCCTTGGACAACTCGCGGAGGAGCTCCCACTTGTTGACGGGCTTGCCTGGAACAGATGCCTCGGGCCGCTCGATCACGCGCAGATGGGCGTGCGATATCGGCCGCATAAACGGCGAAATTGGTGTGTACTCCATGAAAATATTCACGAAGGCAAAATTTGAGTGGCCCGCGAATCGCTTTGCGCTTGCGGGAGAGGGGCCAGATCGCTACATTCAGAGGTGCGAAAACTGAAGTTTTGTAGCGGGCTGGTCCCGTTCGAAACCTAATTAAGGTCTCGTGAAGCTAGCTTCTCGGGGCCTTTTTCATTCTTGCCTGTATCGTGCCTCCTTTTTGTTGGTTGCTCTTCCTCAGTCTTCTGAGCGCTTCCAGCGCTCATGAAGCTCGGTAAGCAGCTGCGGGGCGTTGCCCTCAAGCCAGCTGACAAATTCAGTATCCTCGGACTTCAACTCGAGCTTGAGTTGCTTGCCACGGCGTCCGGTCGTGACGGTTGCAGCACCGACCCCCGGAATGACCATTTCAGGCTGGCTGCGCGAGCGAATCGAGGAAGTGGAGTGCTCGGTCTTCCCTGCCGCAGAAAGGACTGCCAAAAATGCCCGGTCGGACTTCTCATCTATTCCACCCGAATGGATTGACTTGGTTTCATTGGCCAAGGCTGCGAGTCGCTCGTGGTCCACATCTGCAGCCCCAATACACTTCTTGAGTTCCTCCCATCGGGGTCGGCCGATCCCAGGTGCCGCACCGATGGCCAGGACAAGATCTTCTCCTACGGTGCGGACAACGCTTAACAACTGCGAAACCCCAGCCTCGGTCAGATTGAGAACCTCGGCAACGCCCTTGTTGGTGCGCTCTGACTCGCCCAAGTGATCTCCATCAAGCAAGGCAGCGGCTACGAGCGCGCGTTCGATAAAGCTCAGATCTCGCCGCTCCTGGTTTTCCAGCAACTGATCGCGAAGCGCCTGATCACCCTCCATTTCCGTGACAATTGCGCGGACCTTGATCCCAAGTTCTCTGCAAGCCTCAAGGCGACGGCGGCCATAGATCAGGCTGTAGCGATCACTCTCAAGTGGGCGCACTAGAATCGGAACACGTTGGCCGTTCTTGAAAATCGATGCCCTCAGACCCTCGATCTCGATCTGAAGTCGGTCATCTAACCGACCTGCAGTCTCGATATGACCGGGGTCGATTTCGAAAACACCACCTCGGAGCCTGCGCCCCTCAAGAGCGTCGGGCGCGTTGCGCAGGGTCTGCAAGGGCAGACCAAGTTTAGGCTTTCTTGCCATTGCGTCCCCACGTGTTCTGAATGATCGCAGCGATCTCGTCGTTGACGCCGTTCATGGAATCGATCGCGCGATCGAAAGTCTGGCGCGTGAATTCCTTCTTGTCGGCCTCATAGAGCGTCTGCTTTGTGAGCCCCGCATCCGAAATCGCAGTCGATTCGACCATGTGATTGGTCAGGACGGACCTGCCGAAAAGGCCCCGGATGAAGGCAATGACCTCAGTTTGCGGTGCGTCGCCCACCTTGTAGCGGGTTGGCAGGAAACGCAGCCAGTCAAAGCGAAGGTTTGCGCCGGCGTCCCGGATGACGCCAAGCAGATCAGCGGTCATGCGCAAAAACTGCGACATAGACATGAGATCAAGCATCTGTGGGTGAACGGTGACAAGCACCCCGGATGACGCCGACAAGGCAGACATGGTCAGGAAGCCAAGCTGCGGCGGACAGTCGATGACGACGACGTCATAGTCTGCTTCAACACTATCGAGCGCATCACGCACACGGGCAAAGAACGCGCGGGCGCCGCCTCGCTGGATGGCAGCCGGCGTCTCATGTTCGAATTCCATGAGCTCTAGGTTCCCGGGGATAAGGTCGAGGCCTCGGATGTAGGTTTTACGGATTACTTCAGAGATCGGGACCGGTTCATCATAGCGAACTGCGTCATACAGCGTTCCACCCTCCATCAGGTCCAGCTCAGGCTGGATGCCATGCAGCGCGGAAAAGGATGCTTGGGGGTCCAGATCGATCGCAAGGACACGATATCCCTTGAGAGCCAAGCGCTGCGCAAGGTGAGCTGATGTTGTCGTTTTCCCGCTTCCGCCTTTGAAGTTCACAACGGAGACAATCTGAAGCTCGTCACCGGCACGCCGCCCCGGCACGTAGGTCCCAGGCTTCTTCGCGTTTGCCTCTAGGGCGTGGCGGATCTCCCAGATATCATCGAGTGTATACCGACGGTGGCTGCCCGCGGTGGTTTCGACGTCAGCGATCTTTCCTTCTCGATGAAGCTTGCGAAGGTAGGTATGATCGACGCCAAGCAACTCTGCCGCCTCGCCGCTAGTCAGGCTGCGCATGACTTTCTTGGCGTCGGGAGGGAAGTGGGCCGCACGTTGCGCATGAAGGTTTGACGCGAGAAGCTCTGCGTAATGCCCGATGGCAATGTCCAGGTCCTGCTCAGCTTCGCTCAT